>JBOFIQ010000080.1:0-4843 GCA_051650245.1 Propionibacteriaceae bacterium
AACTTCCCTTCCAGATAGTCGCTGGCTGGGCTGGGAAAGCCGCAAGAGGCGCGGTGCAAGAACAGCGGGATGGTCACCTCGGCGGGTGATGGGTCTGGGGTTAACAGCTTCATGGCAAAACACCTGTATTTATATACAGCAATTATAGCGCGCCACCTTTGAACCAGCGCAAGTCCCTATTCCCTGCCAGCGTTTCTGGCTTCAGGTGATGCTGGGCGTAATTTGCATGGCGCTGGTGCAGATCCTTTTATCGCTGCACCGCTTTTGGTTATCATAAAGCGACGTATATACAAATCAAAATAGAGTCATAGACATACTTTGGGGAAGACCATATTATTTCCGCAATAATCCGCACAAGCATTCGCTAACCCGAACGAGCACGCCAGGATGTCTAACGAACAGCTTGCAGATCTAACCCAACCACAACGCGACCGGCTCGCGTTCGTGGAGTTGCGCGTGCGCTTCATCGGGGATATACGCCGTCAGGATTTAGTCACACGGTTTGGCATCCAGTCCTCCGCCGCATCCAGGGATCTAGCGCTGTACAAGGACTTGGCGCCCGGCAACATCTACTACGACCCGAAGGGCAAGTCCTACGTCCTGGGGCCGGACTTCCGGCCCGTATTCGACTTCTCCCCGGAGCGGGTGTTGTCGTGGCTGACCCAGGGCTTTGGCGATGGTGAGCCGATGCGGCTCAAGGTGTGGGTGGCCAGTGAAAGTCCGTCACGGTTCACGCATCCGGATCTGGATGTTCTGGCGAGCGTCACCCGGGCGATCCATCAGGAATGTCCACTCGGCATCGAGTACCACTCCATCTCCAGTGGCTGCACTGAGCGGGAGATCGTCCCGTTTGCGCTGTTCGAGAATGGCCTCCGTTGGCACGTCCGCGCCTTCGACCGGAAGTCCCAAGAGTTTCGGGATTTCGTCATCACCCGGATCAAGCGCCCGGAGGTGCTCAAGGGGCAGCCAGTGGCGCCCCACGAGATGAGCGATCAAGACATTCAGTGGACCCGGATCGTCGAGCTGGAGCTGGTGCCGCACCCGGATCAACCCCGGCCAGAGATCACCGAGATGGATTACTGCATGCAGGATGGCGTGCTGCGGATGAAGCTGCGGGCAGCCACTGCCGGTTACATCCTTCGCCAATGGAGTGTGGACTGCACGCCCGACCACAGCTTGCGCGGGCACGAGTACCGGTTGTGGTTGAAGGACCACCTAGCCATCTACGGCGTGCGCAACGCCGTGCTGGCGCCGGGCTACCGATCCCCTGATCAACATCGGTTCGAAGCCGAGACGGACTGAGGGGATGAGCATGCTAACAAAACTCGAACGACTCATTGGTGAAATCGGCGACCTTAACAACAAGTTGATTCTGCTGGTCGGCCCCAGTCACAGTGGCAAGACCCAACTGCTGCGCCAGCTCAGCGCCAAACTCAACATAGATCCGCTAAACGTTGGTCTGGAATTGGGGGGCCGTTTGGCGTCCGTTCAGAACAGCAAGCGCGGTTTTTATGCAGGCGAACTGCTGCGGGAGATCGCGGACAAGGAGCGAACTGAAGCCCCGCTGCTGCTCGACAACCTCGAGTTGCTGTTCGAGCCAAGCCTGCAGATCAACCCGCTTGACCTCGTCAGGCGGCTGGCTCACTCCAAGCGCGTCGTGGCCGTCTGGCCTGGCGAGCTGCGCAGTGATCGCTTGGTGTACGCCGATATGAGCCATCCAGAACATCGTGACTACAGCCGTGATGGCGTGGTCGTACTCGAAATTTGACGCTATCGGGAAGACAAAACCATATGGCCAAGAACATGAAATACCGAGATCTGATCCAGTTCGAGCAGATCGAATCAGTCATTCAGCTGCTCGATGCTGGGCGCCCGGACGAGGCCAAAAAACTCGTCGCGACCTACGTCATTTCCGACGACATGGCCGAGCGTATCTCCAAGCTCATGGTTCCCCAGCTCAGTTTCGATGACTCGGTCGATCACAAGGGCGTGCTGATCGTCGGCAACTACGGCACCGGTAAGTCACACTTGATGTCGGTACTGTCGCTGGTGGCCGAGGATGCGTCCTATGCACCGATGATCCGCCACCCCAAGGTCGCCGAAGCTGTTGCCCCGATCGCTGGCCGCTTCAAGGTTTTGCGCATCGAGGTGGGTGGGCTGCAGATGCCGCTGCGGCAGATCATCACCCTGCAGCTTGAGCGTTTCCTTGAAAAGAGCGGCGTCGATTACACCTTCCCGACAGCTGATAAGGAGCTCAACAATAAGGACTCCTTCGAGGAGATGATGGCTGCGTTCGCGGAGAAATTCCCGGACCAGGGGGTGCTGCTGGTGGTCGACGAGTTCCTAGAGTATCTGCAGTCCCGTCGCGACCACGAGCTGGTGCAGGATCTGGCCATCCTACGGCAGATTGGCGAAGTCACTAAACACCTGAAATTTCGCTTCGTAGCCGGTGTGCAGGAGGCCATCTTTGACAACGCGCGCTTCCAGCATGTGGCCGACAGCATGCGCCGGGTCAACGAACGCTTCACCCAGATCCTGATCGACCGCCAGGACGTCAGCTTCGTTGTCTCCGCGCGCCTGCTCAAAAAGACTGCGGACCAGCAGAACAAAATCCGCGAATACCTCACGCCCTTCGCTAAGTTCTACGGTTCCATGAACGAGCGCATGGATGAGTATGTGCGACTATTCCCGGTTCACCCGGACTACCTGAAGACCTTCGAGCAGATCCACTTCACCGAGAAGCGTGGTGCGCTCAAGACCATTGAGGCCGCCATGCTGGCCATCCTTGACCAGGAAGTGCCCGCCGACAAGCCGCTATTCATCAGCTACGAGAGCTTCTGGAACACAATCAAGGCCAACTCTGTCCTGCGCGCTGACCCCAACATCAAGGAAGTGATGCGCGTTTCCGAAGTGCTGGAGTCCCGCGTGCAGCAGGCCTTCACGCGTCCGGCTTACAAGGGAATGGCGCTGCGTGCTATCAATGCGCTGGCTGTCCACCGCTTGACCACGGGCGGTGACATCCATGTTCCCATCGGTCCCACTGCTGCGGAACTGCGTGACGCGTTGTGCCTGTTCCAGCCTGGTGTGGAGGATATGCCTGGAGAGCCGTCAGAGAACCTTCTATCGATGGTACAAACCGTCATGCGGGAGGTACTGAAGACAGTCAACGGCCAGTTCATCTCCAAGGCTCCAGAGACTGAGCAGTACTACCTCGACCTCAAGAAAGACATCGACTACGATGCGCAGATCGAAAAACGTGCCGAAGCCCTGTCCGACGACGCACTGGACCGGGCCTATTACAGCGCCGTCAAAGTGCTGATGGAGTGTAGTGACGATCTACGTTATCCCGGCTTCCAGATCTGGCAGTACCAGATCGAGTGGCAGGAGCGCCGTGTTGAGCGCATGGGCTACCTGTTCTTTGGTGCGCCGAATGACCGGCCTACAGCCGAGCCCGAGCGCGATTTTTACATCTATTTCGTTCAGCCCTTCGACAAACAGAAGTTCAACGACAAAAACTTGTCGGACGAGGTGTTTTTCCGCCTCACCGGGCTGGATGACGATCTCAAGCGATATCTGTCGTCCTACGCGGCAGCGCTCGATCTGGCATCCACCGCCAGTGGCGGTGCCAAAGCCATTTACCTCTCCAAGGCCCAGGAATTCCTTCGCGCCATGAGTAAGTGGCTGCAGGAGAAGCAGATGACAGCCTTCGAGGTCACCTACCAGGGCAAGAAAAAGAACCTGCAGGAGTGGGCCAAAGGCGTGTCGCTACGTGATCGGGCTCGGCTGGGTGCGGATGAGCGCATCAACTTCCGCGACGTGGTGAATGTCATTTCTGGCCTGCTGCTGGGCCAGCGTTTCGTCGATCTCTCGCCGGAATACCCTACTTTCTCAGTGCTGGTCACCGAGGCTAACCGCAAGCAACTGATCGGCAATGCGCTGCGCGCCTTGGCTGGGGGTGCACGCACCAAGGATGCACTCGCAGTGCTCGATGCACTAGAGCTGCTCGATGGTGATCGCATCGATCCCTCCAATTCCCGCTATGCGCAGGAAGTGCTCAACCGGCTCAAGGCAAAGGGTCACGGCCAGGTGCTGAACCGTAGCGAACTATTGTCGGGCACGTATGACATCGAGTATTTTGCACCAGAAAGGCTCCGAATAGAGCCTGACTTGCTAATCACAGTGCTGGGTGGCTTGGTCTACTCCGGTGACATTGTGCTGTCGATCATCGGCGACAAGATCGACTCCGGCAAACTGATTCAGCTGGCGGAGCGCTCGATCGAAGAACTCAAGCAGTTCAAGCACATCGAGGCGCCCAAGGAGATCAACCTTGCGGTGCTGCGCGCCTTGTTCGAACTGTTCGACCTGCCGTCCGGGCTCGCCCAGAAGGCCAGTCAGGGCGATACCGAACCGGTCATCAAACTGCAGGAGAAAGTCAGCGCATTGGTGCCGCGTGTGCTCAAGGCTGGTTCCGATCTACAACAAGGTAAACTCGGCTTCTGGGGTCAGAACCTGTTGCGCGAGGAAGAAGCCAAAGACTGGCACGCCAGGCTCGATTCGCTGAAGAAGTTCACTGAATCGCTGGCTCCCTACAACACCGTCGGCAAGCTCAAGAACCTGCGCGTCACGCTGGAAGACCTGGATGGCCAGAAGAAGAATCTGGAGATTCTGGCCGCTGTCGAGCGTCTGCTCGAACTCGTAGTTGAGCTGGGCAGCACAGCGTCTTACCTGTCGCAGGCCGAGATGGTGCTGCCTGCCGATCACCCGTGGGTGAAGCAGGCCGAAGCTGCTCGCAAGGCACTGCAGGAAAAGCTGAGCCAAGACCGTACAGCCGAACACGCTGCTG
>JBOFIQ010000081.1:0-1542 GCA_051650245.1 Propionibacteriaceae bacterium
CGTTAGCTCGGCTTGTGACTGATCCTGCTGAACGGGTCAGTTTGATCGATAAGGCCAATCAGACCAAGAAATGGAGCATCGTATGAGCGAGAACAACTCCCCTTCCTGGCCCACGATGGCTGAAGGAATACCCACATCGGAGCAGTGGCCCACCCTCGCTGATTCGCTAGCCCCCGCGACGATTCCTGCTGCAGATCCACTGGCTGTGCCACGTCATTCACTAGCGCCACAAGCTATGCCTGGACGCGAAAACCCCGCGACGCCTCCAGAGCAGACCGAAGCAGTACCTGGGGAATCACATGCACCAACCGATACTGTTCAGATCCCGTGCCCGCATTGTGCAAAACCAGTGGCAAGCTATGAATCTTTCTGCGAATGGTGTGGAGGCGTACTCACCCCTACATCCGCGCCGCCGCCAGTACGTGTTACCGATGACCTCCTCACCGAGCAGGACCATGTACCCACTGTCGAATCAGAACTCGACGATGAAGTTCCGGTGTCGCGGTCATGTCACCAATGCGATGGTGTCATGGGTCCTGATGGCTATTGCAGTACGTGTGGGGCAAAAGCAGTACCAGCACGCGACCACTGGAGAGAAGAACCAGCACCGTGGGTCGGCGGCTGCACAGATCGCGGTGTGCGTCATTACCGCAATGAGGATGCGATAGCGCTTGCCGCCGAGCCTGAGCCTGGATCACGAGCGATCTTAGTCGTATGCGACGGAGTCAGCTCCTCTCAAGACTCCGATCGCGGCTCACTTGCTGCAGCACAGGCAGCACGAGCAAGCCTGACTCAGATCGATTTGACTCACGATGATCCTGACGTCGTCGCAGCGCTGGCTTTGGGGGTCGCCGCGCAAGAAGCAAATGCTGCGATCATCGCCACGACCGATCCCGCGTCAACGAACGCAGCCTCTGCCACATTCATCGCCTGTATCGTCAGCGGTGCACATGCCTGGCTCGCGACATTGGGTGATTCTCGGGTCTACTGGATCGGTGACGATCCCAGCACCTCAGCCATGCTCTCCATCGATGATTCTGTTGCCCAAGAGCGCATCATGCTTGGAGTGGACCGCAAAGAAGCCGAAAATGGCCCCGGCGGTCATGCCATCACCCGGTGGCTTGGCCGCGACGCTGATGATGTCTCTCCTCGGACTTCCATGTTCAGCGCACTCATGCCCGGGTATCTGCTCGCCTGCACTGATGGTCTGTGGAATTACTGCTCCGATGCCCAGGCGTTGGGAGCGTTGATCGGCGAGTTGCGCACCGCGAAACCACATGCCACCCCGGTAGAGTTGGCTCAAGAATTGGTAGCGTGGGCGAACAGCCAAGGTGGTAAGGACAACATCAGCGTTGCGTTAGCACGGATGGTTCCCGAAACCTCAGCCGATACCCCTCGTACCTCGAATCTCACGACACCTCAATCAGGGCCAAAGGAGTAACCGTCTCATGGCGCAATTTACTGCGAGTGTTTTCCAAAACGAGTTCCTTCCCGACGGCGGCACTGATGTGACAGCAATCGTCACCCTTGGCTGTGAGGGAG
>JBOFIQ010000082.1:0-2354 GCA_051650245.1 Propionibacteriaceae bacterium
AGAAGACTTCGATCTCAACAAGCTGCGGTACAAGACCATCGTGCTCATGGCTGACGCTGATGTCGACGGTGCTCATATTCGCACATTGTTGTTGACGCTGATCTTCCGTTACATGCAGCCGCTGGTTGCTGCTGGCCACATCTACTTGGCGCAGCCGCCGTTGTTCCGTCTGAAGTGGACCAACGCACCGCACGAGCTGGCCTACTCCGATGCCGAGCGCGATAAATTGCGCGACGCCGGGTTGGCCGCAGGTAAGAAGTTGCCGCAGTCGTCGCCGATTCAGCGGTACAAGGGTCTTGGTGAGATGGACGCTGAGGATCTGTGGGATACCACCATGGATCCGGAGAAGCGCACGCTCCTGCAAGTCACTCTCGAAGATGCCGCTCGCGCGGATGAACTCTTCGGCATCCTCATGGGCGAGGACGTCCTCTCCCGCCGTCACTTCATTCAGCGCAACGCTAAAGACGTTCGCTTCCTGGATATTTAAGGGGATTGACCAGTGTCTGATACTCCCATCGAACCTCCTGTCGATCCGACAGATCCGGTTGACTTGACTGGTATTACCGAAGAGCCGGAATCGTTGCCTAATCCGGCTGGCAGCGACGAAATCGATCAACCTGTCCAGCAGGCCGCGAGCCATGCAGGCAAGGTTGAGCAGATCGAATTGCAAGACGAGATTCGTCAGTCGTTCTTGGAATACGCGATGTACGTCATCGTGGACCGCGCACTTCCCGACGTCCGTGACGGCCTCAAGCCGGTTCACCGTCGCGTGCTCTACGGCATGTATGACGGCGGTTTCCGCCCGGATCGTGGCTGGAATAAGTGTTCTCGTATCGTCGGTGAGGTCATGGGTAAGTACCACCCCCATGGTGACTCCGCGATTTACGACACCTTGGTGCGGTTGGCGCAGCCGTGGGTCATGCGTGGCCCGCTCATCACTGGTCAGGGTAACTTCGGTTCTCCTGGCGATGACGGCGCGGCAGCCATGCGATACACCGAGTGCAAGATGGCTCATCTGTCGATGGAGATGGTGCGCGATATCGACGAGAACACCGTCGATATGAAGCCCAACTACGACAACCGCGACATGGAGCCGGTGGTTTTGCCAGCGCGCTTCCCGAACCTGCTGGTGAACGGTTCGACAGGTATTGCCGTCGGCATGGCGACGAACATCCCGACGCATAACTTGCGCGAGGTCAATGAGGCCGTGCAGTGGTCGTTGAAGCATCCTGAAGCAACACCGCAGGAATTGCTTGCAGCCGCAATGCAGAGCATTCAAGGCCCAGATTTCCCCACGTCGGGTCTGATCGTGGGGCGCGAAGGTATCGAAGATGCGTACCGTACTGGTCGCGGTTCGGTCATCATGCGCGCGGTTATCAACATTGAAGAAGACCGTAATGGTCGTACGCAGTTGGTCGTGACTGAGCTTCCGTACATGTGCAACCCCGATAGTTTGGCGCGCAAGATTGCTGAACTGGTGAATGCGGGCAAGCTGCAAGGCATCGCTGACATGCGCGACGACACCTCGGGCCGTACCGGTCAGCGTCTGGTGATCGTGCTCAAGCGTGATGCGGTGCCGCGAGTTGTCATGAACAACCTTTACAAGCACACGCAGCTACAAGATACCTTCGGCTGCAACATGGTGGCCTTGGTCGATGGTGTCCCGCGTACATTGCGTCTGGATCAGTTCATTTCGTACTGGGTTGCCCATCAGCTTGAGGTCATCAAGCGTCGCACGCAGTTCCGTTTGGATGAGACGGAGAAGAAGGCCCATATCTTCCGGGGCTTGGTCAAGGCGCTCGATAATCTCGACGAGGTTATTGCGTTGATTCGTCGCTCGAAGACGACGGAGGAGGCCCGCGAGGGGCTCAAGAAGTTGCTCGATATTGACGATGCTCAGGCGCAAGCCATTCTTGATATGCAGTTGCGTCGTCTGGCTGCCTTGGAGCGTCAGAAGATCATTGATCAGCTGGCTGATTTTGAGCGCGTTATTGCCGATCTCAAGGCCATCTTGGCCTCGGAGGAGCGTCAGCGCGAGATCATCGGAACCGAGCTACAAGAGATCGTCGACAAGTACGGCGATGAGCGTCGCACGAAGATCATCCGTGCTGAGGGCGATATGTCCGAAGAGGACTTCATCCCTGACGATGACGTTGTGGTCACCATTACGCATGGTGGTTACGCCAAGCGCACCCGTACCGACGCGTACCGGGTGCAGCGTCGTGGCGGTAAGGGCGTCCGTGGCGCGACGTTGCGTGCTGATGACGAAGTGCAGCATATGTTTGCGACGTCGGCGCACAAGTGGCTGTTGTTCTTCACGAACATGGGCCGGGTGTACAGGGCGAAGGTGTGGC
>JBOFIQ010000083.1:0-1044 GCA_051650245.1 Propionibacteriaceae bacterium
TGCCACCCCAGTAGTCCTGATGGGCACTGAGAACACGCTTCTGCTGAGGGACGTATTCGCTGACCTTGAATGGGCCGGTCCCGATGGGGCAAGTGGCCGGGTTGATACCCGTCCCCAGCGCCTGGATACTCATCATCGGGTCGGTCAAGATGTGCGGAAGTGCTGCCAATGGACGGGTGGTGACGATCGTGAGTTTGGTGCCGGTTCCCTCGATGGATTTCATCGGGAACTGCGACTTGGCGCGTACATTCGTTTCAAGCGAGTGCTCCAAAGAGGCCTTAACAGCGGCCGCATCCATGGGGGCGCCATTGTGGAACTTCACCCCTTCGCGCAGCGCAATCTCCCACGTAATAGCGTCTGTGGTTTTCCACGACAGAGCCAACCGGGGTTCCACATTGAGCTTTTCATCAACCCCGATGAGAGTCTCGGTGATACCTTCGCGTGATGTGGACCAGCCGATGAAAGCAGAAGCCGGATCAAGGTTGTCGAGTGAGTCAGAGACAGCAATCGTCAATGAACCTGGAGCGCTTTCTGTTTCAGATCCAGCTTTACAGCCGGTGGCAAGCAGGCACAGCGATAGCAGCCCTACTGTGAGTTTTCGGATGTTCATTTCGTAGTCTTTCTCGTGCGAATTGAGCTAGGACGATCGCGAATAGCAAGAACTTCTTGACTGGTATCAGCGAACAGATTGAAAAAGAAAGTCACCAGGAACAGCGCGATGCCTGGTCCCCATACCAGCCATGGCGCGACCTGGAGGAAGAGCCGGCCTTCGCTGATCATGGTTCCCCACTCTGACGTGGGTTGGGGCATACCGAGGCCGACAAAGGACAAGGTGGCAAGGTTGAGTACGACGCTGCCAATATCGGAGGCCGCAATGACGAGCAGTGGGCTTCCGATATTGGGCACCAAATGTCGGGTAATGATGCGATGAGTGGGGACGCCGTTCATCCGCGCGATATGGATAAACGATGATCCCTTGAGTTGCATGGTGAGAATACGGGCATAACGGGCGGCTCGGGGCCAGTAGGCGATGGTTAAGGCCAG
>JBOFIQ010000084.1:0-1843 GCA_051650245.1 Propionibacteriaceae bacterium
CGTACTCTAAATTGCTTGATGCGACGACTGGTGGCGACGGAACTCAGCCGGCCAAGACGACGACCATGGCGTATCGAGAGCACCTGAGTCGATTGTGGCTGCTTGACCCGGTTCCCGGGTGGCTGCCTGCAAATAATTCCATTAAGCGACTCCAGCAGGCGCCAAAACATCAGCTAGCAGATCCAGGTCTTGCTGCTCGGCTATTGGGGCTTACCGAAGCTACGCTCACGGGTCCGGCGGGGGTGCATATGCTGGGGCCTCTATTTGAGTCCTTGGTGGCGCTGGGTGTGCGGGTGGCTGCGCAGGCTGCTGAGGCGCGTGTCAGTCACCTTCGTCTCCTCGGTGGAGACCGTGAGATTGATCTGATTGTTGAAGGTCCCGAAGGGCAAGTGCTAGCCATAGAAGTGAAGTTGGCTGGTGCTGTTGATGATTCTGATGTGCGCCACCTGTTGTGGTTGCGAGATCAGATTCCTGATCGAATTGTGGATCTCGTCGTCATCACGACTGGGCCAGCGGCATATCGTCGAACCGATGGGGTTGCTGTTGTTCCCTTGGCCCTGCTCGGGGCATGAGTTCACTACTTCTCGCCATGAAGCCTTGTTCGGGTATGTGTCAAATATGTTGTGAGTATTGATTGCTAGTGCCGCCTCGCGGTCTCAGACGTTTCTATGTGTCTCCATCTGGATAAGCGGGAGTTTCCGTATGCGTAATCAGAAAGCGGCGAGGAGAATCTGTGGGGTAGGCTGTTTTAATGACAGATCAGACTTTCCATCCGTTGAGTAATTACGCCACGACAGCAAATCTGGAGCGGCGATCATCGGTATGGCAGCCTGGTGATGACGGGCGTATGCCGATGGATGTAGCCATCGACGTGATCGTCGATTTGGCTCCGGGGCGCTTCCTCGATGTTGGCACTGGTATGGGTGGGGTTCCGGTTGAGGTGCAGACCCGGCTGCCTCAGTGCGTGGTGGAAGCGGTTGATCAATCTGACGCCATGGTGGAGGCTACGAGAGCTAAGGGCATAAGCGTTCAAGTGGCTCCCATCGAGCATCTCCCTTTTGGCGATGGGGTTTTTGATGTCATCAGTGCAACGTGGATGCTGTATCACGTTGAAGATTTAGATGTAGCTCTTGCTGAAGTGCGTCGCGTCTTGCGCCCGGGTGGAACTTTCGTGGCGACGACGAATGGGATGGGTCACATCAAGGGGTTGTTTGATCTTGCTGGCGTTGCGCAGCCGCCTTTGTCTTTCGTCCGCGAGAATGGCGTGGAGATCTTGTCTCGCCATTTCGGTGCTGTTGAGCGCATTGATCTCACTAGCTACGCTGACTTTGAAAATTCTGATGCTGCACAAGCCTATCTTCGTACCGTTGTCCCAGACGCTGTTGTTCCCTTTTCCAGCGAACCGATGCGGTTCCCGGGTGCACCTACGATCTTCATCGCCAGATAGTGGCGTTTTCGTCTGTAGCTAGCCAAACGCAGTTGCAGTACGAAGTAACAACTCAGGTGGCGGACTCGTTAAAGAGCGATCATGATAGGTCAGAGTTACTGCCAGCGGTTTTAAGCTTTAGCCCTGTAGCGTCTCTAGTAGTTTGTTCATGTCATTCTGGCTGGTGAGGCGGTAAACTTTCGGGCCTTGGGTGGATGATTCCCATTCGATCATTCGTTCGTGCTTGCGCTTTATAGGTAGCGAAGTGCCAGCGCAGGATTGATTTTTTGTTAAAGATCGAAGACCAAGAGTCGAAGATCCATTGATCCTCAGCTGCGAGGCGTTCGGCGATGTCTTTTTGTTCAGACCATGGTCGTTCTACCCACCCTGGGAGCCAGCCGATCTCCTCATCAACGA
>JBOFIQ010000085.1:0-1066 GCA_051650245.1 Propionibacteriaceae bacterium
TAGGTATCAGGGAAGAGGAAACCCTCGGGGTTGTTCTGGGCATAGTCAGGAAGGCCGAGCTTGTCTCCAGCAGCCAACGCCGCCACGATATCTTCGGCTTTCATCCCAAGCCCGCCCTCAGCGATCGGCTTGATCATCGCTGCTTCAATCGTGGACACCCGACGACCTTCGATGATCATGAACTTATTGGTCACCATATTTTTGGGATCAAGCAGCATCGTCAGTGCATCCATGGCTGGCAGATGCGTTTTGAGGTTGTAGCGCCCGGCCTGAATACGTTGGGCCTTCTCTGGCTCAGCGGCACAGATCTGATCAAAAACTTTGGCTGAGCGCACGACATCTTTAGCAACGAGAATGTCAGAAATCTGCGATAACGTTGCGCCTTGGGGAATGTCGACAACGACCCCAGCGGTACCAGCACCGATGTAATCGTCTTGTTGCCGGTAGTCGTCCCAGGCGTTCTTGACCTTGACCGCAACAAATATGCCGCCAGCAAGCAACACTGCGAACGACACGATCACAGCAAAGGCGCTACGGCAGCGGTACCAGAAGTCTTCATCGAATGTCATGGTGCCCCTTCTTCCTCAGCCAAGAGTAGCGTGCCTGCGACGTCTCCCCCGTGGCGCTCAATATCAAGTGCATGGTTCAAAATAGCGACGGCAGCAGCCTGGTCGATGATCGAACGCTGATGTTTCGCATTTTTACCGGTCTGGCGTAACTGCTTAGCAGCACTCACCGTCGTCATTCGCTCATCAATGAGATAAATCGGAAGAGCGATCTGTGCTGCAAAATCACGGGCATATCCCATCACTTTGGTGGCAGCGATCTCTGTGGCACCACGCAAGCTGCGCGGCAAACCAACGTAGATCAGTACCGGCTCGTATTCAGCGATGATCGCACATAGCTGAGTGACCGCTTGCGGGCCTGCAGCAACGGTTTGTACTGGATAGGCCAAGATGCCCTCACGGTCACAGGCAGCAACACCGATGCGCGCCTCGCCCCAGTCCAGGGCAAGGCGCACACCGATGATGGAACTCAGTGGGAGCTCCCAGCAAGTGCAGCGCTG
>JBOFIQ010000086.1:0-2608 GCA_051650245.1 Propionibacteriaceae bacterium
TGACATTTTGTCCGAAGAAGAAACTGGACGTATCGAACTCGACAACCTCTATGACATGTTCACTGCCATGCAGGAAGACTCGGTACAGATCTACCCCGGCTTCCTCGGTGCTGCCCCAATTGCAGCAAACCAGACGCAAGAGAACATCCCCCCGGCCCCCAGCCCAAGCACCGATCAGCCGTTGTCACGTCGTGATCGCCGTCGGCTCCAGGCAGAACATAATCTCCGAGCTGCTGCACCAAACCCCAGTACGGTTGTTCCGCCACCACAACCTACTCGCCCAGAACCGCAACAGCACACGCTGACCAGCGCAGTTGATGATGGCGAGGACCATAGCTGGCGTCATATCACCCGTGACGTTCCCGCGATCTCTCCCGCAGCGACTCAACCACATGCTGTCGATCCTGCCGACGATGTCGTGGCCGATCAGGTCGCAGTTCCTGAGCATGAGCCTGTCGCCGTGCAGTCAGCAGTATCTGCCCCGAGCCCCGTAGCGACGGAACCAGACCGTGCCCAAGATGCTCTGATCGCGGTTGATTCTGCGGCTGAGGTTGAGGAAGAGTTCACCGGTCAGATTCCTCGTGTGGGACGCAAGAAGCGCGCAACAGTTCCTAGCTGGGACGAAATCATGTTCGGTTCGCCCCGCACAAAGAACACGAAGTAACGGTTTTAGTTGCCTGTGGCAATCGGGCGCCCGGCCCGGGACCACTCCGAGTAACTTCCGGGGTAGATCACTGCACCGTCAATACCTGCTGACTCCAATGCCAGCAAGAAGTTAGCAGCCGTTATTCCAGAACCGCAGTAGACCACGTCTCCGGTTCCCAGCTCACCCACGCGATCTTTGATTTCGGCAGACGTCTTGTACCGTCCATCGGCATGCTGAAGTTCGCCTGCCGGAATACTCTCCGCCCCCGGAATATGACCCGGAGTTGGATCAAGAGGCTCTACCTCACCGCGGTAACGCTCCCCAGCCCGGACGTCGATTGCCCGATGCCCAGACGCGATAGCGGCTTCGACCTCATCTGCGCTCATCCGGCCGCGATGACCTGGCTCCGGAACCCAATCTGAAGCAGGAACAGGCTGCGGATCGCCCGTCTCTAGCTCGCCATCCCAGGCGGCAATACCGCCGTTGAGCACGACAACATCGCGCAGGCCAGCGTCGGTAAGCAGCCACCATACTCGTGCTGCTGCCATGGAATTGCCAGCGTCATAGACCACCACCGAACGCTGCGGACTAACACCGACCCGCTGGAACTCAGCAGTGAGTTGCGTACGGGTGGGGAGGGGATGGCGCCCCTGCCCTACCGCTCCATGATTAGTTAAGGCACCCTCTAGGTCGATTAACTGCGCCCCAGGGATATGCCCTTGGCGAAACTCTTGTTGCATCTTGGGAAAACATGAGGGAGCGCCAGGTGCGGTCAATTCCCAACGAGTATCTATGACGACCGGCGGATTATCGCCAGCGAGTAATTGCGCGACAGTTGCGGCGTTCACCAAAATGCTCATGCGTCAATCTCCTGTTCTTCGTCACCATCAAAAAGGGCTTGCTCGCCCTCGTAGAGCATCTCATCCTCACTATCGGGACTCAGCTCATCGCTCTGGTCAAATGGCAGCGGATCGGCAAACGTCGATTGCGCCACGTGCCGGGTGAGCTTGCGGCGATGATGAGAACGGCACAACACCTCATACGCCACGAGCGCATCAGAATCTGTATCACCGACGACGACCTGCTCGCCATGGGTCACCATCAAACCATTCACAGTACGAGCATTATGCGTGCCCTTTGCCCCACACCAACACAATGGCTGTACCTGCAGCGTTTCTAGGCGATCTGCCAGCTCCACTAGCCTGCGTGATCCGGGGAATAGTTCCGTACGGAAATCCGACAAGATACCGAACGCAAAGACATCGATTTGGAGCTCATCGACGATCCGGGCGAGCTGATCGATCTGGTCAGCAGAATAGAAATTCGCTTCATCGCAGACCATGTAATCGATACGGCTACCGTGGACCAATTGATCGACGGTATATGTCCAGAAATCAAAGTCAGGGAGTACCTCCAGGGCTGCCTGGTTCAACCCGATGCGTGAAGAAATGCGCGCAAAACCACTACGGTCCTGGCTGGTAAATAGCCGCCCAAGCCGACCACCACTCGATTGGGTGTAATCAACCTGGAGTGCCAGCGTTGACTTACCGCAATTCATCGGGCCTGTGAAAAAGACCAGCTCCGCCACAGTTTCTCCTTTCGCTACCTGGTAACTGTATTAGCTCAACGACGTCCGTGGAGGGTCCCTAGCGGAACCAACATCTCAGCAGGGGTCAATGATCCGTGCATCCCGACTAGGGAGAACTCCCCCGGTTGGGATGTCGTCAAGAAAGCCCACGTGTCGCGAGCCGCGACCACAACGTCACCCCAATGGTCGATCACAGCAGGATCTAGCGTGCCGAACCAGCCAGCAGCAACTGCCTCTGCTCGGGTCAGCACCCATGCTCGCTGCCCTAAAATGTCGCGATACCGTTGGGCTACCTGCTCTGGATAAGACGTGTAAAGATGGCGGAACCGAGCCTCACCTGCGATGAGTTCAACGTCGCGGCATAACTCCGGATC
>JBOFIQ010000087.1:0-2309 GCA_051650245.1 Propionibacteriaceae bacterium
TGATTGTGATTATGGCGATCAGCCACTGGCGCTCCCTGGGGCAGCGCTCGGCGCAAGGCCGTGCAGTCGCTGATCAGATCATTGGTTTCCGTGAGTATTTGGCGACGGCTGAAGCTGATCAGATTCGCTTCGAAGAGGGCGAAGATATCTTCTCGAAGTATTTGCCGTGGGCCATTATCTTCCAGCTAACTGAACGGTGGACCAAGATCTGCCAGCAGTTGGTGGCAATGGGGCGGATTAGTAATGCGCAGCCTGATTGGTACTACGGGCCTTGGTCCTATGGCTATTTCCCAGGTGATGCTTTTGACTCGACAATTACTGACGCAATGACTGTCCCGTCGAGTGATTCCGGTTCTGGTAGCGACTTCGGTGGCGGCGGCTGGGGTGGCGGCGACGGTGGTGGCGGCGGTGGCGGCGGCGACTGGTAATCGTCACAAAGCACAAACAATGGCGGTCCCGAGAAATCGGAACCGCCATTGTTTTGTATAGCTGGTTAGTTTACGTCGACGAGATCGCAGACGAAGATGAGGCATTCGCCGGGCTTGATGACCCCACCAGCGCCACGATCGCCGTAGGCCAAGTGAGACGGGATGATGAGGGTGCGACGACCGCCGACCTTCATACCCTGCAAGCCGGTATCCCAGCCGCTAATGACCATGCCCATACCCAGGGGGAAGGACAGCGGCTCGCCGCGACCGTAGGAGCTATCAAACTCTTGTCCGGTGGACTGGGCTACGCCGACGTAGTGGACGTCAACGAGCTGGCCCGCTGTCGCTTCCTTGCCGGTGCCGATGATGTCGTCAATGATGACGAGGTCGGCAGGAATCTCTGCCGGAACCTGTACCTGAGGCTTTTCCATACGTAAATGGTAGCGGGGTACACGCGATCGTGGGCAGAGCGCGATTGCGAGGAGTAATTCGCTGGGAATGTGGAGCGCTTGAAGCTACACTAGAGATGCTGGCTAGCCAGTGTGACAACTCAACAGGGGGATGATCGGTTTCGACTCGGGACGATAGTTCCAGGAGAAGCGGGCCGAGAAGCCGTAGTCAACTCGTTAATGTCCTACGGAAACCAATAAGTGCCAATAATACGCGCACTGACTTCGCTCTCGCTGCCTAAGCAGCCATCGAAGGGTTAGCCCGGGGTTAGCCTTTGCTCCGGTTCCTAGCCTCATTTAAAAGGCTTGCTTGTCGCGCTATGTCTGGGGGCGCGATGGGGACTTTACTCAGGCTGGGCCTGGCCACGACGTGCTGACGCGAGTGTGGGGGCCGAGTAGACCGATTAGTTAGCTGCGCCCGGAGAATGTCTGGTTCATCTTTTGAGGACGCGGGTTCAATTCCCGCCATCTCCACTCATCCCTGTGAATGGGGGAAGTGCTGAACTCTCGTGAGAGGGTCAGTGCTTCCCCCGTTTTGTTTCACTAGGCAAATGTTACGAAAGTACGGTTGCTACGACGCCGGCGATTGTGGCGATGAGCGTCATGGTGCTGACGAAAATTGTCCAGCGGAACTCTGTTCTAGATTCATTATTGTTTGTGGATGGCAGAATATGGAGGATCTCTTCTCGGCGCTTGTCAGCTTCCTGATAGCCGTAACTGGTGAGAGAAAAATCCGTCATATCGTCACCGATGAGATAGACCTCCACGCTGAACATGGCACAGCCTGGTGACAGGATTGCAATTTTATGCAGGGAGACTGTAGTGCCAAAGACAGCCATGTATGCTGCAATCTGTCCCGTAGCTGAAACATTCACGCTGGGGTGAGATTTTTTGATTCTCTGAATCTTGAGCTTGGTCATTTAGATACTTCTTTCTGGGCCAAGCCGTGTGCTTGATCCAAAAGAAGGCCATGGATCATCTCTTTGTTAACCCCTGCCTTTTCCAGCGCCGTCTTCAGCGCGTTGAGTGCGTTGAGTTTCTGCTTTGTAACTGCCGCTTTCGAGATCCCACGGGAGGTCGCGATATCGGCTTGCGACTGACCCTCAACGAAGACCTGGACGATCAGCTCGCGCCATGCGCGAGGCAACGAGTCGACGGCTTTGCGCAGCAACTGCACGACGGCGTCGAACTCGGCATCCGTCTCATTGCAGATGGCCTGTGCTTCCACTGAGGCAGCGGATCCAGAGCTCTGGTTGCCGAACTCGTTGTAGGCATCCCAGGAGCAGAAACGGACACCCTTGCGGTCCTGACGATGGTAGCCGTGCTCGTTGTTGTAGTCCTGTCGATCGAGCTCTTTGACGATGCTGACCCACTGGTCGTCGGTATCGATGCTGAATTGCTGGCCGGTAGCGGATGTGTAGTTGATGGACCC
>JBOFIQ010000088.1:0-1499 GCA_051650245.1 Propionibacteriaceae bacterium
GGCCGCAAGGTCGACATCATGAAGACCGCTCTCGGGATCGATTACGACACCTACGAGCTGACCCCGCTGGCCTTCGACTACGAGCGCATGATGGCCGATACCGGCTACACCATTGATCGTATTGCCGAGATTCAGCAGCAGACCAAGGTCGGCAACACGCCGCTTCTGGAACTGACCAACCTCACCGCCGCCGTGCGAGCAATTGCTGGCCCGGGCAAGGGTGCGACGATCCTGGTCAAGGACGAGGCGATGAATGCCTCAGGTTCATTCAAGGCTCGTCGTGCGTCAGTATCGTGCTACGAAGCCAAGGAGCGCGGCTATGCCGGCGTGGCAACGGCAACGTCGGGTAACTACGGTGCCGGTGTTGCAAGCCAGGCAGCAATGCGTCGACTCAAGTGCATCGTGTTGCAGGAGGTTTTTGACTCCCGCTTCATCGGCCAGCCAGAGATCGTCGAAAAGTCGCGTGCCTGCGAGGCTTACGGCGCTGAGGTACAGCGGCTCTCGGTAGGCCCCGAGCTGTTCTACCAAATGCTGGTCACTCTTGAGCAGACCGGCTACTTCAACGCCTCGCTCTACACGCCTTTCGGTATCCGTGGCGTCGAGACGCTGGGCGCCGAGGTTGCCGATCAGTGCATGGCAAAATACGGAAAGCATCCTGATGTGGTTGTCGTGACCAACGCGGGTGGCGGTAACCTCACCGGTACGGCACGCGGTCTCCACGATCGTGGCGCGAACTCCAAGATCGTGGCGTGCTCGGTTGATCTTTCGGGCTTGCATATGGCCTCGGATCTTGACTTCAACCGCAAGTCATTCACGACGGGTCACACAGGTTTTGGTGTGCCATTTGCGGTGCAGCCAGATCGTTCCGACGTCCCGCGTAACGCTGCACGTGTGCTGCGTTACCTCGATGAATACCACCTGGTCACCCAGGGCGAGGTGTTCTACATCACTGAACTCCTGACCAAGCTCGAAGGTATTGAGCGTGGTCCGGCGGGCAATACTTCGCTGACCAGCGCTGTCGCGATGGCTGCCCAGATGAACGATGATGAGATCATCGTTGTGCAAGAAACCGAATACACCGGTGCTGGCAAGCACCACAACATGCAGTTGGCGTTTGCGCGCGCCAACGGTATCGACGTTCGTCGTGGCGATCCTGCTGACAACGTTCCGGGTAAGACCATCGTCATCCCAGAGCGTCTTAGCCAGGTCACCGGCAAGCCGCAAGATATCGAGCGGCTGCGTAAGTCCTACGTCAAGAACGCGCTGAAGACCCTTGCTTACAAGGAATGGTCCGACGTTGATGTGGATTACGTCGCGGCCGAAACGCACACCAATGCCGACTGGGTTCGCCAGGCGGCTTCCGAACTCGCAACCGTGGAGGGGTAACGAGTCATGACCGATAACCGTATCGAGCGTATTGAGGGGCATATCGCTGAGCTGAACAAGCTCGACGATGCCACCCTCAAGGCGCGTTTCTGGGAGCTGTGTGAGCAGATGAT
>JBOFIQ010000089.1:0-4513 GCA_051650245.1 Propionibacteriaceae bacterium
TGGCAACCACAGTTGCAGCAGTGCTGTCGACTGGTGGCCTCATCGCTATCCGCCCGTTTTTACGTCGCCACGGCATGATCGATAAGCCCGGCGAAGGGCGCAGCCACACGCGTGAAACCTTGCGTGGCGCAGGCGTTGCCATGATCGTCGCCATGCTCATCACATCATTTATCGGCTTCTGGGTTCCAGGATATGCCACCCCGTATGCGCCATTACTGCTGTTCATCATGGCGTCTGCGGCCTACGCCGTCATCGGTTTTCTCGACGATATGAGTGCCTTCGAGCGCTTCGGGGAACGTGGTTCTGCACTGATCCGTCTTGCCGGTATCGGTATTTTTTCTGTGATTGCCAGTTACGCTGCGTGGCGCTTTACCTATACCCAATGGTGGGTCGCGCTCCTGGCTATTCCTGCCCTGATTTTCTACGTCAATGCGGTGAACTTCATGGACGGCGTCAACGGGATTACCGGGATGCACGGACTCGGAATCGGGCTCTATTTTGCGGCGACGGCCTACCTCATCAAGGACCAGCCCTTGCTTATCGCTGGCCTGGCGATGGCTATCTCTTTTGCCTGTTTCTTGCCCTGGAATATCCCCCATGCCCGACTGTTCTGCGGTGATTCTGCAGCCTACGGCCTTGGAGCTGGAATCTGGGCGCTGGCGATCTGGTCTATCGCATCAGGGGCGTCAATCTGGGCAGCGATCTTGCCAACCTTCATCTACACCGCTGATGTTGGAGTGACCCTATTGCGGCGGATCTTGCGCGGCGAGCGACTCACTGCACGTCATCGTGAACATATCTTTACCCAGTTCTCCGATAAGACTTCCCATGTCACCAGTTCAGTTCTGGTCACGATGGCGACGGCGATCTGCTCCGTCTGCGGTCTACTCATCACCTTACGGGAGAGCTACACCGGATTAGCGCTCGCAATTACCGCAGCTACCGTCGTCTGGTACTTGCTACTCCCGCTCTTGGTACGTCGCCAAACAGCAGCCGTAGACGAGTCCTAACTCGCCCACTTCCCCATCGCGAACTGTCCAGTCCAGATCAGTTGAACGATAAGCGATATTAACGCCAACACCGCAAGCGCTGAACGTATCGAACGCTTGCGGGGATCTGCTGCCGCGCGAGCAGTTACTTCACCAATCAGCAACCAGAGTGGGAACCACAACAGCACGGCTCGGTTCACTGACATCCACCAGTACGACAGTGAAAAGGCCAAGACCTGCACTGCGATCCATGACGCCTCGCCAATGCGCTTCTTCGCGAGTAGGACCAGCACCGCCAGCAAACCGATAGCCATGGACGCAATTTCCCCCATGAAAATCCAACGCCAGTCAGTGTCACGGATCGGCGGCAAGGTGTTGAGAAATGACTGCCAGGGCCAGGCAAAACCACGTTGCCACCCGGTCGTTTGAGCGTGATACCACGCCAGCCAATCCCCAGTCCGACGGTAGTGGTAGTACACATAACCCACGAGCGTCGCGACCGGAAGCAGCAGCGGTAGCACCGCGCGACTACGGCCTTTCTCTCGACGCTGGTCCATGACGATAGCGACGATGAGCGCACCCCAGAGGAACATTCCCGATACTCGCACGGTGCAGGCAAGCGCGGCCAAGATTCCCATCGCCCACCAGCGTTTCTGCGTCATCCGTTCCCAGGCCCAAAAGGCCAGGCCGCAGAACAGACTTTCGGTGTACGGAACCACGGTAAAGATTGCCATCGGCGCGATAAGCCACGCGAGTGCCGCCCATGTGCCAGAGCCGGGGTAACGTCGCTGCCCAATACGGTACAACGCCCACGCTGCGGCTGCTGAACCCAGCAATGACACCAGCACACCGGTGACCTCATAGGGAATGCCCAAACGGCTAAAGACATAGAGCAGTGCAGGCAGCCCCGGAAAGAAGGCGGCATCAGTATTGGTGACATAGCCTTGCCCAGCGATTTGGTAGAAGTGCAAGACATCCCAGTTCCTGATGAGTTCAGTCAGGGTGCGAGCGTTCTGGGCGCCGATAACGAGGAGCGACACCACGATAAAAGCCCGGCTGGCGAGCCACGCTAGCGCTACTTGCTGGCCCCCTGCTGGCTTACGCCGTGTTGTTGCGGTCATCGACTACGTCCTGTTCTTGGGTTGGTGCATTTTCAGCGCTTTCCTCGGCATACTCGTCACTATCGACGTCTTCGATAATGCGCTCACCCAGGATGAGATCTTGAAGCCGAACGACCCAGGCAGCGTCGTCGCAACCACGCAAGACCCCGCCAATGGGATCGTCGCCATCAATGCGCAGCGGATCAGTTTCGGAGTGGTACATCTGCGTAATGACCTTGGCACATAGCCACATGAGAACGCCGATACGGCACAAGACAGCCAGCCAGTAAATACGGTCCGAGGCGGAGCCACCGGCAAGCAGCTTTCCGGAAAGGTGACCCCAGACCGCGACGAAATAGGCCACCTCAGCAATGCTCCAGATGATCCATTCCCGCCACTGCGGACGAGCCAGGAAGAGCAAGGGCACCAGCCACAAAACGAACTGCGGGGAGTAGACCTTATTGACGATGAGGAAGAAGGCAACGGCCAGAAAAAGCACCTGTCCCAAGCGCGGACGTCGAGGAGCAAAGAAACACAACCAGGCAACAGCGACAACGCCAACGATGAGCAAGAGCACCTGCACAGCGCCAAGCGTCGTCGGATTAACCCCCATGAGCTTGAGTACGTACCAGAACGAACCTAGCTCGGCTGAGCGGTGAAACAGGCTGGTCCAGTAGACGGCGGCTTGCTGGGGAGCAAAGAAGTTCACCAGCGCCAGTGGGATACCAAACGCAAGCATGAAGCCCACGAGCATATTGCTCAGTTCTTCGATACGTTCCGCACGCAGGCACAGACAGATCACCGGGATGACGAAGAGCAACGGATGGAATACCGCAGCGGCGCCAAGCCCCCACAACACCCCGGCAAGAAGCGGACGTTTCCGGCTCCAACACAGCGTGCCTAGCGTCGCCAGGGCAACGCCGAAGAGATCCCAACTGACAAGTCCAGCGGCCAATACAACGGGGGCAGTCGAGACCATGAGGACGTCGAATTGACGGTGGTGCCATCCCATTTCGACGCAGGCAGCGCAAACGACGAGGAAGCAGAAGAACAGGAGGAGTGCATTAACTGCCGCGAAGATATTGGCTGACGCCAAGACTTGCTGAGAATCTGACGGCGACAATTTCGCGCCAAACATGAGTGCCAGCGAGCGAGAGAAGCCGATGAAAGCGTTGGTGAGGACGGGGTATTCCAGGCCAAATGGCGACGTTCCTGCGCCTAGGCCCCGGGTTTGGTAGAGCACCGGTAGATCGCTGTAGCAGAGCCGGTAGTAGGCATTGACGGGCTTGGAAACGTCGCGCTGGAGGCAGGGGGCTTGGCGTAATGCCAGGAAGAACCAGGTCAATGTCGCGGTGATGATCGTCCACGGTAATGCGGCGAAGAAGATACCTGCATGTCGCGCGTGGCGGCCCATGACAGAGCTACGTGCTGACCCCAATCGTCGTTGCATCATCTGGGCAAAACCATCAGCCTCCACCGGTGCGTCGATGTCATCAACGTCGGCTCGTGTCGTCATGTTGCCCTCCACCATCACTTGCTGGGCTTTGCCGTTTATGCCCGGACCTAGCCTAGTTGGGATCAGCACGTGCTGGGAGCGTAGATCAGCAACGTTGACTAGCGGGGTTGGTAGCGTGAGCCAATCTCGCGTATTATTACTGACGCAACATTTCATGGGGCGTTAGCTCAGTTGGTAGAGCGCGGCCTTTGCAAGGCTGAGGTCAGGGGTTCGACCCCCCTACGCTCCACTCCATGAACAAGATCGGGACTGCAGATGCAGTCCCGATCTTGCTATATCCAGACGCGTTCCTGCAGAGATTAGTAGATCTCGCAATGCCCAGAGCGCGCATCGGCGGTCTTATCTACGTCCCCTCGCACGGCGTAATAACTCATCACCAATCCGGCAAACTAATCTCACTAACAGCAGTCTTACTCTTTCTGCCGCTGCAAAACCCACATGTTAATCAGATACCCAGCACTCCCAACGGAATCACATGGACACCGCTAGGCAAGGTATAGGCATGTTGTGTGCCAGTAATGACTGCTAAATAGGCCGGATTGCCGACACGTCCTACATCGACACACTCATCTCGTAACTTAATCAAATTACGCTCCGCCTCCGCGATGTGACTAGAACCAAGCTTGACCTCGCAAGCCCCCACTTCCCCTCCTCGGGATACTCCACAACAGCGTCAATCTCTAACCCCGTGTTATCCCGGTAGTGATAGACCTTGCCAAACTCTGCTGCTGCGAATGCTCGCAAATCACGCACCGCCATCGACTCAAAGATCTGCCCAAAGAACTCTGGATCACGAGCCAACCGATCTACCCCGATACCTAAAGCTGCACAAGCCAAACTGGGGTCAGCGAGATGATATTTGGCTGCGGTACGCAGGCGTGATCATGACCGCAGCGCTACGCTCCAAG
>JBOFIQ010000090.1:0-2954 GCA_051650245.1 Propionibacteriaceae bacterium
TGATAGCCTTAGCCTTATGACGAATCAACCGCGCTCACCACGCTCACACCGTCTTACATTGACGGCACAGACGTGGCAGGCGCTGAGTGCCGGTATTGCATTCTTGTGTCTTGCGATCTTGATTTCGTTTCTGCCGACCCCTTACCTCATCTGGTCTCCGGGAAACGCAACTAATCTCAATCAAGAACAGACTGCAACTGGTGAACCAAAGACTATCGATCTTGGCCAGGTTAATGCAGCAGGTACCACGCTTAATGGCAAGCTATTCCTGCTGACTGTGGCGCAGTCACGGACGGATTCGTTGGTGAGCTTGCCTGAAGCAATTCTGGCTGATGTATTCCCCAAGCGTGATGCCATGCCGCGTTCTGTCTTGGTCCCACCTGGCAAAACCGAAGCTGAAATACAGCATGAGGACCAGATCGCCATGGATTCCTCCCAAGACGCAGCGTTGGTGGCTGGACTCGTTACTGCGGGGGTCAATGTCACGCAGCGAGTCCAGGTGACCAAAATCGTGACGACAGGGCCGTCGCACGGAAAGTTGGAATTGGGGGATTTTCTCCTCCAAGTTGATGGATTGCCGGTGCTCCTTCCGACAGATGTCGCAAGCATCATCAGCTCAATCAAAAAACGTGTTCCAGGCTCAACTATCAATCTTCAGGTACTGCGTGCTGGGCAGAAGGTAAGTGTGGATGTCACGCTGGCAGCCTCAAATGAAGACAAGGCAATACCGACGCTCGGTATCGGCATCAGCACCGGCTACGATTACGCGACCACTAAAGCCAAAATTGCGATCGATCCGGCAATCGGAGGTCCTTCTGGCGGTCTTGCTTTTGCTCTTGGCGTCTATGATTTGGTCGCAACTGAGGATCTGCTCCGGGGGCGCTCTGTGGCTGCTACGGGTGAGATTTCTGCAGACGGCGTGGTCAGTCCTATTGGGGGAGTTCAGGAAAAGATCGGTGCGGCTGAGCAAGCCGCTGCCTCGATCATGTTCATCCCCACTGCGAACTGCGTCGATGTGGCCAGAATAGCTACCGATATTCGGATCATTCCAGTCAATAGTTTGCTCGACGCGATCAGCGCATTGCAGGCATTGGGTACCGAGGATGAAGCGACCAGGGTACCCTCCTGTTCATGACTTCTTCTGCTGAGGCTCTTATCGCCGCACTCATTGAGATCGAAAGCTACGTCGGGCAAAGTGGCTGGGATCAGCCTGGCCGACTGTTCGCCTTGGTTGATTCTCGTGAATTTGTTGCCAAAGAACCTGAGTTGGCACAGGTGCTGGGGCTAGCAGCTTTGGCGGAAAATGCCCCAGAAGGTCAGCTGACCAGTATTGAGCAGGACGATTTCTCACTGGGGGATACGCTCGGGCAGACGCTGGCAGAGATTAGCTGGCCGGCGGCAGTGCGTGGTTGTGCGCTGGTTTTGGAACGCACGATGTTGCCACATGACGAAGCGGTTGAGCTTCCCGAAGATCCGATTAAGGCTGCACAAACGGTGGCGGCGCATCCTCAGCACGAGGATATTCGCCTTATTGTTGGGGCGCTCCGTAGCGAAGGCGAGCCGTTACAACATGCCGTTGCGCGCCTGCGCTCGTCGGGGGATTTCCTCTCGGCGCCAGATCTTGTTCCAGATCTTGAAACTGCGCTAGCTGCCACGCTCGTTCAGGAATAACACATATTTTTTGGGGGCCAGCTAGTTCTCTAGCTGGCCCCCAAAAATATCTTTTACGACTGAGACGGTGCGGGTTTTAGCGCGGGATGGATGAAAACGAAGAGGCTTCCCACCGTGATAAGAACCGCAAAGGTGATGAATGCCACCACAGGTTTGAATCCATACAACGTTGTGGAGAGCACCGGCGTGATAACGTAGGTCAATCCATTGGTGGCATTGGTTAGCCCTGCAAGGCCGCCTTGTTCGTCATGGTCGACAGCCATAGTTGGCCCGGCTGAATACCCTGGAATGGCTAGCCCGCTGCCGATACCGAGCAGGAGGCTGCCAAGAGCCAACGTGATCAGCGATCCATGCGGAATGAAGAGGACGGCAGCCAGTGCCATGAGCGGCAGCCCAGTGCGAAGAAGTTTGCGTGCATCCCAGCCGAGTCGACGGACCAGCACTCCTTGGGTCAGCGCCATTGCCACAGCCATGAGCACCATGAGTGCTGCCGTCGTTCCTGCAGTTGCTGAATCGCTGAGTGCAAGCCGATCTTGAATGGCAAAGCCCAGGATCGTCTGAATACCTGAGAAGGTAAGGAAAAGTAAGAAGCCTGCGATGAGGAAGGGCAGTACTCGCGGATCCCGGAAGGAAATCTGACGTGGCTTCTCGACGAGCGTGTGCTGATGTTGTGGATGGAACTTCGCTGCTAGCAGGAGCAGACCTAGCACCATCATGCACGGCATGACTGTGACTGGTAGGAGAAGTCCTCCAAGAGCCTCCAAGAGCTGCCAAGGCTCCGCCAAAGATCGCCCCCAGAATGGCTGATATCCCTTGCACTGCACCGATAGCTCCGATGGCTTTAACTCGCTCAGCTTCAGATGTGCTGTGAGTCACCAGATGCGACTGAGCGGTGGGAGAAACTGCAGCAATAGCTCCGCCATAGACCAAGCCTCGTGTGACAACAGTACCGAGGAAAAGTAACGGTCCAGTAAGGACCGCCCGCATGCCCAGCCATGCGACGGCAGCGAACCCAGCCAATGCACACAATGCAATGAGCATGGAGAGTAAAAGAACTTTCTTCACCCCAATTTTCTGGGAGCGCCTGCCCCAGAATTGGCTGAGCAGTACAAGTGCGACTGCGGCGAGTGAGATCGTCAAGCCGATTTGCCACTCGCGTAGCCCCATCGCCCGAGATAGCGGAGCTATGACGGGGGTGAGCATCATTTGTCCCATGAAGGCGAGTAACACCACCATTAAGACGAGCTTGGTTTGGGGATCGTCAGCCAGTGGGGGATTAACGC
>JBOFIQ010000091.1:0-9108 GCA_051650245.1 Propionibacteriaceae bacterium
AGTCGAATGATGGCATCACGAAGAAATAGTTGCTCTAAAGCAACGAGCACGCGGATGGGAGCGGTCGTGTTATCGATGGCCTTGCTCTTTCTCTTGCCTGGAATGAACCGATCATAATCAAAAATGAAACAAATAAACAAAAGGGGCGACCCGCAAGGATCGCCCCTTTCGTCACATTTCTGCTACTTAGCGAAGATCGCCGTAGTCGATCTCGTCGAGCGGGACCGAAGCACCCGTCGGCGTACCGAAATCGTAGTAGTAGTCATCGGTATCCATGATGGTGTAAGCCGCAGCGCGCGCTTCAGGCGTGGGCTCGACGCGAACCTCACGGTAGCGATCCAAACCGGTACCGGCTGGGATGAGCTTACCGAGGATGACGTTCTCCTTGAGACCGATGAGGTGATCCGACTTGCCATGAATGGCAGCGTCGGTGAGCACCTTGGTCGTCTCCTGGAAGGAAGCAGCCGAGAGCCACGACTCCGTCGCAAGCGATGCCTTCGTGATACCCATGAGAACAGGACGTCCCTGAGCTGGCTGGCCACCCTCTGTCACAACCCGACGGTTCTCGGACTCGAACATCGCCCGATCCACCAGCTCGCCCGGCAGCATCTGAGTCGCACCCGACTCGATGACCGTGATGCGACGAAGCATCTGGCGAATGATGATCTCGATGTGCTTATCGTGGATCGGAGCGCCCTGGGTGGAGTAGACCTTCTGGACTTCGTCCACAAGGTACTGCTGCACTGCACGCATACCACGCAGCAACAAGACATCCTGCGGGTCGAGGATACCGCTGGTGAGCTGCTGGCCCACTGCTACACGGTCGCCATCGGCTACCAGGAGCTTCGCGCGACGCGGCACGCTGTACTCGAGATCCTCTTCACCGTCTTCACGCTTGATGACGATACGACGCGAGCGGTCGCCGTCCTCAATTGCGACGATGCCAGCGGCACGCGCCATCGGCGCCTTACCGTGAGGCTGACGCGATTCGAAGAGTTCCTGAACACGGGGCAGACCCGAGGTGATGTCATCACCAGCGACGCCACCGGTGTGGAACGTACGCATCGTGAGCTGAGTACCCGGTTCACCAATCGACTGAGCTGCGACGATACCCACGGCCTCGCCGACGTCAACGATCTTGCCAGTGGCTAGCGAGCGGCCGTAGCACATGGCACACGTACCGACCTGCGAGTCACAGGTGAGGATCGAACGGACCTTGATCTCCTTAACCCCAGCGGCGACCATCATCGTGATCGACGCATCTGAGAGATCAACGCCAGCCTTGACCAGCAGGTTGCCCTGAGGATCAACGACGTCTTCGGCCAAGGTACGGGCGTAGACCGCAGTCTCGACGGTTGGGGAGATGACGAGCTTGTCACCTTCGACAACGCCGATGACCTTGGTGAGGCCACGCTCGGTGCCACAGTCCTCCTCGCGGATGATGACATCCTGCGAGACGTCGACCAGACGACGGGTGAGGTAACCCGAGTCAGCGGTCTTAAGGGCTGTATCAGCCTGACCCTTACGGCCACCGTGCGTCGAAATGAAGTACTCAAGAACGGTGAGGCCTTCACGGAAGTTCGACTTGATCGGGCGAGGAATAATCTCACCCTTCGGGTTGGCCACCAGGCCTCGCATAGCGGCGATCTGGCGCATCTGGGTCATGTTTCCTCGGGCACCCGAGTGGACCATCATGTAGATCGGGTTGGTCTCGGAGAAGTTCTTCTCCATCGCTGCGGTCAATTCAGCCGTAGCTTCCTGCCAGATCTGGTTGAGCTC
Source organism: Propionibacteriaceae bacterium (assembly GCA_051650245.1). Taxonomy (GTDB): domain Bacteria; phylum Actinomycetota; class Actinomycetes; order Propionibacteriales; family Propionibacteriaceae; genus JBOFIQ01. The sequence goes on from JBOFIQ010000091.1 coordinate 1,780, forward strand.
AGACTTCTTCTCGTCGTCGGTAACCTGACCACGCTCGTAGAGCTTATCGATCTTGGCCGCCTTGGCTTCGTAGACCGCAATGATCTCGGGCTTGTTCGGCGGGGTCTGGACGTCGGAGATGGAGACGGTAACGCCCGAGAGGGTGCCCCACCTAAAGCCCATGTCCTTGAGGTTGTCGAGAGTCTCGGTGACAACTGTCTTGGAGTAACGCTCAGCAAGCTCATTGACGATATTGCCAAGCTGCTTCTTGCCCACGATGGTGTTGATGTAGGGGAAGTCCTTGGGCAACGAATCGTTGAAGATCGCACTACCAAGAGTCGTCTCCAAGACGCACGAGCCGTCAGCACGCAGCTGAGTACCTTCTGGAGGAACGATATCGGTGAACTTGATCTTGATCTTGGACCCGATATTGATTTCCTTGCGGTCGAACGCCATCATCGCCTCGGCAACCGAGGAGAAGGCACGGCCTTCGCCAGCTTCGCCGGGGCGAGCCTGGGTCAGGAAGTACATACCGATGATCATCTCGTGGCTCGGCAACGCGACCGGACGGCCGTCGGCGGGCTTGAGAATGTTGTTGCTCGACAGCATGAGCAGACGGGCCTCAGCCTGAGCTTCAGCCGACAGCGGCAAGTGAACAGCCATCTGGTCACCGTCGAAGTCAGCGTTGAACGCTGTGCAGACGAGCGGGTGCAACTGGATAGCCTTGCCTTCAATCAACTGCGGCTCGAATGCCTGAATACCGAGGCGGTGCAGCGTTGGTGCACGGTTGAGCAGGACCGGGTGCTCACGGATAACCTCTTCGAGGACATCCCACACCGCAGCCTTACGCTGACGATCGACCATACGCTTGGCGGCCTTGATGTTCTGCGCCAACTGGAGATCAACCAGACGCTTCATGACGAAGGGCTTGAACAGCTCTAGCGCCATCTGCTTGGGCAGACCACACTGGTGCAGCTTGAGCTGCGGGCCGACAACGATAACCGAACGACCCGAGTAGTCAACGCGCTTACCGAGCAGGTTCTGACGGAAACGTCCCTGCTTGCCCTTGAGCATGTCAGAGATCGACTTGAGCGGACGGTTGCCCGGACCCGTGACCGGACGGCCACGACGACCGTTATCGAACAGCGAGTCAACAGCTTCCTGCAACATGCGCTTTTCGTTATTCACGATGATCTCAGGAGCGCCAAGATCAAGCAGCTTCTGCAGACGCGTGTTGCGGTTGATGACGCGACGGTAAAGATCGTTGAGATCCGAGGTCGCAAAGCGGCCACCGTCGAGCTGCACCATCGGGCGCAGATCTGGCGGGATCACCGGAACAACGTCGAGCACCATGCCCAGCGGCGAATTACCGGTGGCCAGGAATGCCGACACAACCTTGAGACGCTTGAGCGCACGAGTCTTACGCTGACCCTTGCCGGTCTCGATGATCTGCTTGAGGTTTGCCGACTCAGCCGCGAGGTCGAAAGTCGCCAAGCGCTTCTGGATCGCCTCAGCGCCCATGTAGCCCTCGAAGTACTTACCGAAACGGTCCTTCATCGCACGGAAGAGGACGTCGTCGCCTTCAAGATCTTGAACCTTCAAGCTCTTGAATCGCGACCACACCGCATCCAGACGATCCAGATCACGCTGAGCGCGATCGCGGATCGACTTGAGCTCGCGCTCAGCGCCGTCGCGGACACGCTTCTTCACGTCGGCCTTGGCGCCCTCTTTTTCAAGCTGGGCCAGGTCCTCTTCGAGCTTCTGCAACCGGGTCTCGACGTCAGAGTCGCGCTTCTTTTCCAGATGCACACGCTCGGTCTGAACCTTGGTCTCCAGCGCGGGCAGATCACGGTGACGAGCTTCCTCATCAACCCGGGTGATCATGTAAGCCGCGAAGTAGATGACCTTTTCAAGGTCCTTCGGAGCAATGTCGAGCAGGTAGCCCAGACGAGACGGAACACCCTTGAAGTACCAGATGTGGGTCACAGGGGCAGCAAGCTTGATGATGCCCATACGCTCACGGCGAACCGCAGAGCGGGTGATTTCAACGCCACAACGCTCGCACTTCATGCCCTTGAAACGGACACGCTTGTACTTACCGCAGTAGCATTCCCAGTCCTTGGTGGGACCAAAGATCTTCTCGCAGAAGAGGCCGTCACGCTCAGGCTTGAGCGTGCGGTAGTTGATGGTCTCCGGCTTAGTCACAACACCGTATGACCAATTCATCATGTCATCGGTGGTGGCTAGGCCGATGTGGAGGTAGTCAAACTGATCGCTATCGAACACTGATTTTTCCTTCGCTAACTCTGACTACTACCGACTAAAGGGAATCCGGCGAACCGAAGCCATCGCCCGGACGTGCGGAGATGTTGATGCCGAATTCATCGATCGCATTGGCCTGCTCGTCGCAGTCATCGAGGTTCATGGGTTCGCCAGCGGCGTTCATGACCTCAACATTGAGGCACAGCGACTTCATTTCCTTGAGCAAAACGCGGAAGGACTCGGGGATGCCTGGCTCGGGGATGTTCTCGCCCTTGACAATGGCTTCGTAGACCTTCACGCGGCCCTGGACATCGTCGGACTTGATGGTGAGCAGTTCCTGGAGTGCCCAGGCTGCACCGTAGGCCTCAAGGGCCCACACTTCCATCTCACCGAAACGCTGGCCACCGAACTGCGCCTTACCACCCAACGGCTGCTGGGTGATCATCGAGTACGGACCGGTCGAACGTGCGTGGATCTTGTCGTCGACGAGGTGGTGCAGCTTGAGCATGTACATGTAGCCGACACCGACCTTCTCCGGGAACGGTTCGCCAGTGCGACCGTCGAAGAGGTTAGCCTTGCCCGTCTCATCAACGAGGTGGATACCGTCGCGGTTCAGGTTGCCATGACGAAGCAGACCCTCGATCTCCTCGTCCGTCGCACCGTCAAAAACAGGAGTGGCGACGCGGAGGTTGCCGTCGGTCTTACCCAAGCCAATCTCCTTGAGACGCCTGGCCCATGGCTCTTCAACACCGTCAAGGTTCCAACCAGTCTTCGCGATCCAGCCAAGGTGCTCTTCGAGAACCTGACCGACGTTCATACGGGAAGGAACACCCAGCGGGTTCAGCACGATATCAACCGGGGTGCCGTCCTCAAGGAATGGCATATCTTCCACCGGCAGGATCTTCGAGATAACACCCTTATTACCGTGACGACCAGCGAGCTTGTCACCGTCGGTGACCTTACGCTTCTGGGCCACGTAGACACGGACCATCTCGTTGACACCGGCGCTGAGGGTATCGGAATCTTCGTCACGATCAAAGATGCGAACACCAATGACCGTGCCGGACTCACCGTGAGGCACCTTCATCGAAGTATCACGAACTTCGCGAGCCTTCTCACCGAAGATCGCACGCAGTAGTCGCTCCTCCGGGGTGAGCTCGGTCTCGCCCTTAGGTGTGACCTTGCCAACGAGGATGTCGCCAGGCTGAACCTCTGCACCGATGCGGATAATGCCGCGCTCGTCAAGGTTAGCGAGCTGGTCCTCACCCACATTCGGGATATCCCGCGTGATTTCTTCCGGCCCGAGCTTGGTGTCGCGGGCCTCAATCTCGTGCTCCTCGATGTGAATCGAGGTCAAGACATCGTCCTGGACGATGCGCTGAGACAAGATGATGGCATCCTCGTAGTTGTGACCGTTCCAGGGCATGAAGGCCACGAGAAGGTTACGACCCAAGGCCATTTCACCTTGATCGGTGCAAGGACCGTCAGCAATCGGGGTATTGACCTCGACGCGCTGGCCTTCGCTGACCAGTGGACGCTGGTTGATGCAGGTGCCGGCGTTGGAACGACGGAACTTCGACATCTTGTAGCCCAAGGTCGTGCCATCATCAGCAGCGATCTCGATACGTTCAGCCGAAACCGAGGTAACCACGCCAGCCTTGTGGGCCAACGTCACGTCGCCAACGTCACAGGCAGAGCGGTATTCCATGCCGGTACCGACGAACGGTGACTCCGACTTGATCAACGGCACGGCCTGACGCTGCATGTTGGCACCCATGAGGGCTCGCGACGCATCGTCGTGCTCAAGGAAGGGGATCAAGGCCGTAGCAACCGACACCATCTGGCGCGGCGAAACGTCCATGTAATCGACCTCTTCGGGCGGAACGTTATCGATCTCGCCGCGCTTGATGCGGACGAGGACGCGCTCCTCGGAGAAGTGGCCATCTTCAGTCAACTTAGCGTTGGCCTGAGCGATGACGTGACGATCTTCCTCGTCGGCGGTGATGTAATCGACCTGGTCGGTGACCTGGCCGTTAACCACGCGGCGGTAAGGAGTCTCAATGAAGCCAAAGGCATTGACCCGTGCGAACGACGCGAGCGAACCGATCAGACCAATGTTGGGACCTTCAGGGGTCTCAATCGGGCACATACGGCCGTAGTGCGACGGGTGAACGTCTCGAACTTCCATACCAGCGCGGTCGCGGGACAAACCGCCCGGGCCCAGCGCCGAGAGACGACGCTTGTGGGTCAGACCAGCCAGCGGGTTGTTCTGATCCATGAACTGCGAGAGCTGCGAAGTTCCGAAGAACTCCTTGAGTGCAGCCGTCACCGGACGGATGTTGATCAACGTCTGCGGGGTAATCGCTTCGATGTCCTGTGTCGTCATCCGGTCACGGACAACGCGCTCCATACGGCCAAGGCCGGTACGAAGCTGGTTCTGGATCAGCTCACCGACAGTGCGCAGACGACGGTTACCGAAGTGATCGATATCGTCAGCCTCAACGAGCAGGCCGTTGATTTCCTGCTTGCCCTCATGCAGCGCGACGATGAAGCGGATAGCCGCAACAATGTCGTCCATGGTGAGGACCTGCTGATCGAAGGCTGCGGTCAGACCAAGCTTCTTATTGATCTTGTAGCGGCCAACCTTGGCTAGGTCGTAGCGCTTCGGGTTGAAGTAGTAGTTCTCCAGCAACTGCTGAGCGGCCTCACGGGTCGGCGGTTCGCCTGGGCGCAGCTTGCGGTAGATATCGAGCAGGGCCTCGTCTTGGGTATTGACGTGGTCCTTCTCCAGCGTGTTACGAATCGACTCGAACTCGCCGAACTCTTCGAGGATCTTCTCGTCGGTCCAGCCAAGAGCCTTGAGCAAAACAGTGACGTTCTGCTTGCGCTTGCGGTCCAGACGCACGCCAACGATGTCGCGCTTGTCGATCTCAAACTCAAGCCAAGCGCCACGCGATGGGATGACCTTACAGGTGAAGATGTCCTTGTCCGACGTCTTATCTGGGGTCTGCTCAAAGTAAACGCCCGGCGAACGAACGATCTGCGAAACAACGACACGCTCGGTGCCATTGATCACGAAGGTGCCCTGCGGGGTCATGAGCGGGAACTCGCCCATGAAGACCGTCTGCATCTTGATTTCGCCAGTCTCATTGTTCATGAACTCGGCATTGACATACAGCGGCGCGGCGTAGGTGACGTCGCGATCGCGGCACTCCTCCACCGTGTGCTTCGACTCCTGGAATTCAGGGGCACTAAATGACAGAGACATCGTCTGCGAGAAATCCTCGATGGGAGAGATTTCTTCGAAGATCTCATCGAGACCCGAGACGGTGTTGATGTCGGTACGGCCTTCTTCTTGGGCCTTGGCTACGCGCTGTTGCCAGCTAGCGTTGCCGATGAGCCAGTCGAAGGAATCGACCTGGAGATCCAACAGGTGGGGAATCTCCATTGGTTCGCTAATTTTGGCGAAGGAGATTCGGCCCGTCGAGGAGATGACGTTGGTGTTCTTAGACGCTGTACGCGAAGCCACACTGGTCCTTCCGAGCATTCGGCGTATGCATGACAAACGACCCGAGTCAAATCGGGCCATAGGCACACAAGGGGCAAACACCTATGCTAGGGCATAGCTCTACCTGCGTCAAGAGATAGTTCCAGAATTTTTGCGCCGTCTGACAACCCTGCGACTAGCGACCTGTCGATGGTAACCAATGTCGCGGCAAAAACAACGAGCTACGCCGCAACACGCCGTCGTCTACCCGAGGTCTGGCCGATTTCGTCTATCCCCAGCTTCAGCCGGGTCCCATATCGGAGCCGTCGGCAACGTCGGCATGAGCGCTGTTGGCTGGCTACTCACCGGCTCAGCGAGCGGGCTAGGTGGCACCGGCGCGCGTGGTGCTTGTACTCGTTGCGCTGGCGGTGGTACTGCCGTCCAGACTTTCGACGTTGGTGCTTCCGTGGATAAAGGCTCCGGTACCGGCTCTGCCTTGGCCTTTGCCGCTCGACGTCGATGCCGGATCAGCAGTATTGCCACCGAGAGAAGGGCCAGAAGGAACAGTGCCATCGCGCCCGCTGCTACTGCTAGCGCTTGCTTACGGTATTCCGTCATGCTGTAGTGCACCGCAATCGGCTGATGTGCAGGCAGCTTAACCGTGAACTGATGGCGCTGGACATCGGCATGTCCATCATTGACTTGGCTGATTTGTGCCAGCAGCGGCAGTTTCACCTGCACCGTGGTTGGTTTGGCCCCATCCCCAAGAGCTGGACGTAGATCAAGTTCAATCCGAGCTGTTGATGTAGCTTTAAGGAGGGTTCGGTGCTCTTCAACTGCAAGGAATGACGGCATGGGGATAGGGGCACCCTCGGTGCTAAAGAATGCCTGGATCTGTGTAGCAAGGTCCTGTGGGTCGCTGGACGTGAAATGCAGGAGGTATGCCGTAGCAGCCCCTGATTCAACAGTCAGCGACATCGCGCTTGGGCGGGAGCGGAACCAATGCTCGATCTGAGCAAGTTCCTCATGATCGAGATCTGCAGGCAGCGCGATTTTGAGATCTGCTGAGGTATCTACTGCGGTAATAGCAAGCGTCACCGACAGCGATTCAAACGCGATGTGATGCGTTAACACGAGCTTCTCACCCGGCGCCACAGCAGCTTGTCCATCGCTAACATCATGCCCAGCCGCCTGCCAGCCTTGGGGAATGGCGATAACAGATTTTGGCGCAACGCCACGATTACAGATGGCGGAGCAGGATGCTTTTGTGCTTACCTCGGCCCGGGCCTGAAGTGGTACAGCACGCTGGGGTGTGGCGACATTAAGTTGTAACGCTTCCCCGCCAAGAAGCGGTTGCGTTGCAGCGGCGAGTTCCTCGGCGGTGGCTGCTTTGAGCCGAACTGTCCAGTGCTGGTTACTATCGGCAGAAGAGTCCAGCCGCGCCCCTGCTGGAACAACACTGGTAAACCAATCGTCATAAGCCCGTTGCTGGCGTTGGTAGTCAGAGCGTTTCAGCGTGTAGGCCACAACATTTTCGTACTCCCCCGTCAGGAGCCCTGACGTGGTGACTGTGATCTCGGAAAATCCGCGTTCGGTCATTG
>JBOFIQ010000092.1:0-15361 GCA_051650245.1 Propionibacteriaceae bacterium
AGTCATCGGGTGTGCATGCTCGTGGGGCTTACTGGATCAGTGGCAGATTTGCCCCGCTCCAGTCATGGGCTGCCCCTCATATCCCTCGACGCACCAGAACCACGCGGCACTGTCCTGGGGCGTGGCTACTTGGGCCTCTACCTCCTAGAAGATCTCAACCGCGGCGATATCAACGTCACGGTAGATCACCCCTACCGTCGCCTAGGCGTTGGACGTAGAATCGCCGACGAGTTATTGCGCATCGCCACCCTAGAAGGGCGTACCATCCTCGACTGCTGGACCCAACGTAACTCTGCCAAACTCGTCGCTGGACCCCGCCTTACAGCGGCTACCGGCTTTGGCGAATGGCCAGCGAATGACCCTGCCACCGCCATGTTGCACGGCTACGATTTCACTCTTGAACAGATCGAGTTGATGAACGAGTTAGAGCTTCCGCTAGCGCCGGGAAAGCTCGATCCGTGGCTCACCGTCCCCGCAGGATACGACGTGGTTCAGTTCACTACTGTGCCTGACAAGTTTCTGCACGATGTGGGGGCTCTCTGGGGCCAAATGTCTGATGCGCCGCAAAGCGAAGTGCGCTACGACGACGCCGAATATACCCCAGAACGTATCCGCAGCGACGAGGCTGCCGCTGCCAACCTAGGGTTTACCCACCTTCGTACCGCTATCCGTCATTGCGATAGTGGTCAGCTCGTCGCTTTCTCCGGGCTGGGCTGGTTCGTCGAACGTCCGCACCTTATTGAGCAGCGCGAAACGATCGTGCTGCCGAGCCATCGCGGGCACGGGCTAGGTATGCTCGCCAAAGCTGTGACGCTGACCACGCTGGCACAGCAGAATCCGCACACGCGTCGACTCATTACCCAGAACGCCGCCGAGAATACCCACATGTTGCGGATCAATCGCCAGATCGGCTTTGAGGCTCAGGGGATTTCAGGTTCCTGGCTACGCCGCGGCTAGGTACGCGCTGCACATCTCCACGAAGAGTTGGTGGATACGAATATCCTCTGTGACCTCGGGATGGAAAGACGTCGCAAGAAGCATGTCCTGCCGCACTGCAACGATCGGAGCACCATCAGCGCCAGAGCGCGCCAGCACCTCGACATTAGCCCCCACCGATTCGACATAGGGCGCGCGGATAAAGACGGCACGCACTGGGCCACCAGCAACACCAGTCACGTCAATATCTTCCTCGAAGGAATCCACCTGACGGCCAAAGGCATTACGGCGAACAACCATATCGATTCCACCAAACGTGGTCTGGCCCTTGTGCCGGTTCGCTAATTCCCCAGCAAGCATGATCATGCCCGCGCAAGAACCATAGACCGGAAAACCAGCAGCAATCCGCTCACGAATCGGCCCGGTCAGTCCCGCAATGTCACAGAGCTTGCCGATCGTCGTCGATTCTCCACCAGGAATAACTAACCCGGCCAGACCATCCAATTCAGCAACACGGCGGACGGTACGAACCTCTACCCCGCAGGCTTCCAGGGCGCGCGCGTGCTCACGCACGTCACCCTGGACAGCGAGAACTCCGACGATCACCAGCCGCGCTCAGCCAGACGATGTGGCTGCGGGATTTCCTCGACGTTGATACCCACCATGGCCTCGCCCAGACCGCGGGAAACATTAGCGATAACATCCGGGTCATCAAAGTGCATGGTGGCCTGAACGATGGCCTTAGCGCGCTGCTCCGGGTTGCCCGACTTGAAGATACCCGAACCGACAAATACGCCCTCCGCACCCATCTGCATCATCATGGCCGCATCAGCAGGGGTAGCGATGCCGCCAGCAGTGAACAACACCACAGGGAGCTTGCCCGTCTTGGCTACCTCAACCACGAGCTCGTAGGGAGCCTGAAGTTCCTTGGCCGCGACGAACAATTCATCCTCCGGCAATGACGTGAGTCGGCGGATCTCGTCGCGGATCGTACGCATATGCGTGACCGCGTTGGAGACGTCGCCGGTGCCAGCCTCGCCCTTGGAACGGATCATGGCAGCGCCCTCAGTGATACGACGTAGCGCCTCACCCAAGCAGGTCGCGCCACACACGAAAGGAACCGTGAAGTCCCACTTGTTGATGTGATTGGTGTAGTCAGCAGGCGTAAGAACCTCGGACTCGTCGATGTAATCCACGCCCAAGGACTGCAATACCTGAGCCTCAACGAAATGGCCGATACGCGCCTTCGCCATGACCGGAATCGAGACAGCCTTGATGATGCCATCGATCATGTCCGGATCAGACATGCGGGAGACCCCACCCTGGGCGCGGATATCTGCCGGAACGCGCTCTAGCGCCATAACGGCAACCGCACCGGCATCTTCGGCGATCTTGGCCTGCTCGGGGGTAACGACGTCCATGATGACGCCGCCCTTGAGCATCTCTGCCATACCGCGCTTGACGCGGCCAGTGCCGACCGAAATTTCTTGGCTCATGATGTTCTCCCAGTTGTAAAGAGATGTGCAGCAGGAACAATACACACGAAGATTTACCGTACTGACGTTGCCCCTAGCACTACTCTGGCTTATCCGCTAGAGCAGTACCAAAATCTGACCGTGCGCTACTTATCAGCGCCGCGAACCGGAGCAAAGGTCGCGCCATATTTCGCCAGTAGTTCTTCACCGCCGTCTTCAGCAGTGAGCACCCACGCTCCACCACGAGTAATCGCAATGGTGTGCTCCCAATGGCAGGCAACTGAGCCGTCATTGGTAGCGACAGTCCACTCATCGCTGAGCGTGTGATTCTCGGCGGAACCAATGGTCACCATCGGCTCAATAGCGATGCACAAGCCCTCGATGAGCTTGATCCCGCGACCTGGACGACCAAAGTTGGGAACGTCGGGGTTCTGGTGCATCTGCGAACCGATACCGTGCCCGGTGTAATCCGCGACGATGCCATAGTCGCCAGCAGCGTCAATCGCATCTTCAATCGCTGAGCTGATATTGGATAGCCGCTGCCCCGGCTGAGCCGCAGCAAGACCATGCCACATCGCGTCACGGGTGACGTCTGACAGCGTCGCAACTTCCGGCGCGACCTTACCCACCAGAACGCTCACCGCAGCATCGCCATGCCAGCCATCAACAATGGCTCCAAAGTCGATAGAAACAAGGTCCCCATCAACAAGTTTGCGCTCACCGGGGATACCGTGAACGATCTCCTCATTGACCGAGATGCAGGCCACGCCCGGATAGGCCGGCATACCCCAGCCAGCGCCGTATCCCAGGAATGACGACGTCGCGCCACGCTGAGCCAATACCTCACGGCCCACCGCGTCGATCTCAGCAGTAGTCATTCCAGGTGTGCAGGCTTTGGCCATTGTGCTCAGCGCCTCATGCACCACCAGGCCTGCCTTGCGCATGATGAGGATCTGCTCGGGCGTTTTGATCTCGACGCCACGCATGCCAAAGGCCACGACAACCTACTTTCGGGTGGAAAGGAATGAATCGAGCGAAGAGAAGATGCGCTGCTGCACCTCATCGAGCGGGCCAACCCCGTCAACCTCGACCAGGTACTTACGCACGTTGCGGTAGTAGTCCAGCAACGGCTTGGTCTCCGCCTCATAAATATCTTGACGCTTGGCAATAACCTCAGCGGTGTCATCGGCGCGGCCGTCGATCTTGGCGCGCTCAGTGAGGCGCTGGATCAGCGTCTCACGCGGCACGTGAAGATAGAGCACAGCATCAACATGATGGCCCTGGTCATTGAGGAACTTCTTCAACGCGACAACCTGCGGATGGGTACGCGGGTAGCCGTCGAGAAGGAAGCCATTGATGCAGTCCGGCTGCGATAACCGTTCAAAGACGATCTGAGAGGTCAGCTCGTCAGGAACGAAATTACCTTGGCTAATGAGAGCACCAATCTGCTCTCCCAGCGGGGTACCCGACTTGACGATGTTTCGGAAGATCTCGCCAGTCGAAATGGAGGGAATGCCGTAGTGGGCGGAAATAGCCGCGGACTGCGTCCCCTTGCCTGCTCCTGGAGCTCCAATAATGAGGAGACGCATGTCTCTACCCTTTCTGGTTACTTGAGGAAACCCTCGTAATGTCGCTGCTGTAGCTGGCTTTCGATCTGCTTGACCGTGTCCAAACCGACACCGACCATGATCAGAATCGACGTACCGCCGAAGGGGAACTTGCCTTGCGCGCCAATCGCGTAATAGGCAAATGTCGGGATCAAGGCGATAAGGCCCAGATAGAGCGCTCCCGGAGCCGTCAATCGCGATAGCACGTGTGACAGGTAGTTCTCCGTCGGGCGGCCCGCACGAATACCGGGGATGAAGCCGCCGTACTTTTTCATGTTGTCTGAAATCTCTACCGGATCAAATGTGATCGAAACGTAGAAGTAGCAGAAGAACACGATAAGCAGGAAGTACGCGACGTTGTACCAGATCGAATCAGTACCGTTCTTCATGAAGTGCGCAGCAATCCATTTAGCAGCACCCGAGTTAGGAGCGAACTGCGAGAACAACATGGGAATGTAGAGCATCGACGAGGCGAAGATTACCGGAATAACACCGGACTGGTTCACCTTCAAGGGGATGTAGGTAGTCGAGCCACCCACGAGCCGACGTCCCACCATGCGCTTGGCGTACTGCACCGGAATACGGCGCTGTGCCTGCTCCATGAAGATGACAGCCAGCATGACCAAGAGGCCAATAGCAATGACGAGCAAGAAGATGATCCATCCATGATCGCGCTCGGACTGACGCATCTGCTTAATGCCCCACAGCGAGGCCGGGAACTGCGCAGCAATCTGAGTAAAGATCATGATGGACATGCCGTTACCCACACCGCGTTCGGTGATGAGCTCGCCCATCCACATCACGATTGAGGTACCAGCAGTCATCGTGAGGATCATCACGACGATCGGGAAAATGCGGGTGCTGTAGAGCACGCCCGTGCAGCCACGGAAGAGTTGATCGTTAGCAGCAAGAGTGACGAAAGCCGTCGCATTGAGCACTGCGAGCACCAAGGTGAGGTAGCGCGTGTACTGCGTGATCTTGGTCTGTCCAGCAGCGCCTTCCTTCTTCAATGCCTCCAGGTGAGGCACGACGACGGTAAGCAACTGCAAAATGATCGAGCTGGTGATGTACGGCATGATGCCCAGCGCGAAGATCGCGAGTTGGAGCAATGCACCACCTGAGAACAGGTTGATCATGGAGTACAAACCGGCGGTATCACCCTGCTCGGCGATCTTGCGGCACGCGTTGACCTGCTGGAGGTTAACGTTCGGTGCAGGGATCATCGAGCCGAGGCGGAAAACTGCGAGAACGAAGAGGGTAAACAGAATCTTCTTGCGCAGGTCCGGTGTGCGGAACGCATTGGCGAAGCCGGCGAGCACGCTGACCTTCTTTCCTTCGGCGGGCATGGACAAATGGGATACCGACGGCGGTATCTCGCTCAGCCTACCAAGTCTCTAAGCGAATAGAGAACTCCCTAGCCCCTAAGAATGAGATCAGCGAGTTGTTGGGGCTGATCTTGGGCCCAATGAGCACGCTCTTGCTCGGCCCAGAAATCCCAATATGGGCGGAAAACGTCCCCATCACGGGCAAGTGCGCGCTCTTTACGCTGCTGCGCATCCAGGTCGAGGAAAATTGCATAACTTGCAAGAGCCGCGCTCTGCGCAGTGAGCGCCCCGCATCCTTCGATGAGGATTCCAGCCTGCGGATCGAGTTCAACCGTCTCCCCCACACAGTCGTGGGCCCAGTCCCAGCGTCTATAGTGCGGATCACAGGGGTCCAGGATCGTCTCGACCACAGCCCGGCTTCCCGCAGCAAGCCCTGCCCACCCCGGATACACCTCATCTAAAGAGACCAGTTGTAACGGTTCATCGAACTGTTCGGCTAGAGCATGTGCCAACGTCGTCTTGCCTGAGCCAGAACCACCATCAAGGATGACGACGTGCCGAGACGGCGCTAACGCGCTCATGGTTTGACACAAAATGCGGGCAAAATCCGCGTGCATGCAGTTACTCCAGGGGTGATTGAAGATCCAACTTTAGTCCCATAGCGGCGACCACTGACCTTGCCACACGGCAACCACCACCGCAATCGTGATGACCGCAACTGAGGCTACCGCCACGATGACATCTTCCATATGGAACTTAGCAGGACGAGCCCAGGTCCGCTCACCTCGACCAAAGCCACGAGCCTCCATCGCCGTGGCCAGCGTTGATCCTCGTCGCAACGAAATGACGAGCAGGCCAAAAGCCATCCCCCAAAAACGGCGGAGCCGGTTGCCATCGCCAAGTCCACGAGCGCGTCGAGCCATGACGATCATGCGCTGATCAGAGCGGATAAGGCCGACGGTACGCACACCAGCCAGGCTCCCCAGCACAAAACGGGCCGGTAGCTTGCATAACTGAGCCAGACCATCGCCAAGCTCAGTTGGATCAATACCCGCAAAGAGCAAGATCACCGGAACCGTGCAGGCCAGCACGCGGATCGTCATAGCGCTTGCCGCCGCGATCGAACCTGCACTGATACACATCGGCCCCCAACGCCAATAAATCTCCCCCGCCTGGTCGGCATAAAGCAACAAACTAACTCCTGCCAGCGGTGCAAAAATCACCACAGGGAGTAACCGCCAGAAACCGCGAGCGCCCGCAAGCAGCAATAGCGGCACAGCCAGGCCTAGTTGAATCGTCGGACTGAGCCGATCGAGGGAGAAGATCAACGGCGTCGTCACGATGACGGCAGCCGCTAAGCGCGTGACTGGGTTTACTCGATCAAGGAAACTCATGCCAGCTCGATTCGTTGCTGCCCCAAGGCCGCGACATAGGGCAAATCATGCGTACTGGAGAGCACCGTTGAGCCGTCAGCCACCACCTGCGCGATAAGCCGGACTAGCTCTACCCACGTCACCCGGTCTTGGCCAAAAGTCGGCTCATCCAAGATGATGACCTGCGGCTGCGCAACAAGCACCGTTGCCACGGATAGACGTCGCTTTTCTCCACCTGACAAGGTAAAAGGGTTAGCCTCTGCAAGTGCGGTAAGCCGCAATCGTTCCAGCACCTGCTCGACGGCCGTATTGATCTCCTGCGGTGACCGTTTGAGCGCACGCAGCCCCAACGCCAACTCATCGCGGACTGTCCCCGTGACGAATTGGTGCTCTGGATTCTGGAAGACAACCCCAATACGGGTGAGTAGTTCTTTGGAGCGCCACTTCACTGGATGAGCCGTGCGCAGCCCAGCGGCGAGCGCGGCTGATGCCTGCACCGAGCCGCTCAGCGGCGGCAATAGCCCAGCCAGCGTGAGCGCTAATGTCGATTTACCGACACCATTGGGACCAGTCAAGGTCGTCGAGATTCCTTGAACCAGCCCGATCTGCTCAAACTGACGTACCGGTTGGTCATAGCCAACCACAAGATCTGTCGCGCTGATGATCTCCTGTTTCGCGCTACTTTCGGGCAAGGCTGATACCTCAGGCAAGCCAGGAACCCACACTCCGGCCTGAGCTAGCTGCTCCCGATGTGTCGTAAAAACTGTTGCTGGCGGGCCTTCAACCAATACGCCACCGCCAGGCTCCAAGACAATGACGCGGTCCACGACGTCGGCCCAAATATCGACATGGTGCTCAATGACGACCAAGGTCATTGAACGATCAGCCACAGCATTAAGGACTGCGTCACGAACATCAAGGACCCCGGCAGGATCAAGATTGGCGGTGGGCTCGTCGAGCAGCAATAGCCCCGGCTGCATTGCCAAGACTCCCGCGAGCGCAAGCCGCTGACGCTGCCCGCCTGAGAGCGCGGCCGTTCGACGATCTAGCCCAACCCGAAGCCCGACGGCATCAAGACTGTCGTGAACTCGACGCCAAATCTCCTCGCGGGGGACGCACAAGTTCTCACAACCGAAGGCAACATCGTCGCCCACTTTTTCCAAGATGACCTGCGCGTCAGGGTCTTGTAATACCAGACCGGCTTTCCCGGGAACTCCAGCTCGTTGCCCATCGACAAGCAACTGGCCTTGAGCTGTCCCATCATCGTCACCACCCAAAACACCAGCCAAGCCACGAATAACCGTAGATTTTCCAGCTCCAGTCGGCCCAAGCAAGAGCACACGCTCGCCTGGTTCGATATGAAAGTCCAGGCCGCGAACCGCCCAGGACCGGCGGCCGGCATGTTGCCAACCCCAGCCCTGGGCGTCGATAGAAAAGGGTTTAGCCAACGTCAGCGTTCCGCCCCACCGGGAACCGATTGAGCGCGCCTGTCTTGGCTAGCGCCTTAGTCAGGTAGTAGCCCAACGCACCGGCAAGCACCATGCCCGAGATGATGAGTGTGCCGAGATACACCGTGCAGTAGGCAAAGCCCTTCTTGTAGTTAGCCGAGTAGAAAAACTCCAAGAACCAGTTACCGATAGCAGCGCCCGCACCAGCAAGCATGGCAGTGACCAGATTCGACTTGCGGTAATAGAACAGAAGGAATACCAGTTCGGCGCCCAAACCCTGAGCCAGGCCTGAGTAGATCGTCGAAATACCCCATTGCGAACCGAGCGCTGCCGAAATAGAGGCGGCCAACACCTCAACGAATACCGCTGCGCCCGGCTTACGGATGATGAGGCCGCCGAGAACTCCACCGATCTGCCAGACGCCAACGACGAGGCCACCAAATCCAGGCGTGAGCTTGCCAAAGATCTCAAACGCAGCCCCGCCCACGGTATTCCAACCCAAGAAGATGAAACCGCAGACCACACCGAGGATTGCTGCGACGACGATGTCGACGACGCGCCAGGTGAACTTATTGTGTGCCATGAATAGTGCCCTTTCGTACACAGGCACGGGTGCCACCGACGATCGGTGGATACGAGAAACGTTGCCTCCCTGCGCTGGCATGACCCAGATCAGGTTCGACGGTCGAGGGCCTTGCCCCTCCTCTCAGCCCGGCTTACCGGACTCCCGTGTTCAGTTAGACAATAGCGTGCTCAGCCTCGCTTCTGCGACAGGCGTAGCTCGATAAGGCCCGCTACCCCAGCGACAAGCCCCGACAACACGATCGAGCCCAATGTCGCTCCCAGCCATGTCGGTGCTACAAAACCCACCTGCTGAGCAACGCGAGCGAAGAAGGCAGACCAGCCCGGAACTGTTCCAGGGAAAATTAACTGATACCCCACAAAACCCAGCAACCAAGCCAAGGGCGGAGACCAGCGCAACCGCGACATCGCCGAGAGGTCCCAGCGCTGCCTGCGGACGACGAAGAAATCGACGACCGCAACTGCAGATAGCGGAACAAAAGCTGAGCCGATCAGGAACAAAAAGTTCTCATACTGAGCAAAATCAAGTAGCCCAGCCAACACCGTAGCGATTACTCCAACCGCCACAGAAATGATGCGGCGGTCTACTCGCGGAGCCAGGTTATGAACTGAGACGCTCGTCGAATAGACGTTGGCAAAAGCCTGATCTAGTTCATCGACGAGCAAAAGCGCAATAGCAACGGCTCCCGCTGGCAGCGCGATAAGTGCGGTGATGAGGTTCGTTCCTGACAAGTCTCCGCCTAGGTGAACTAAGGCCAAGACGCCCAGAATGTAGTACGCACACGTCGCCAATCCATAGCCCAGCATTGAGCCAGATAACGCCGCCCGGCGACCGGTGGAATGTCGCGAATAATCAGCTACGAGCGGACAGAACGAAATTACCTGGGCGGCAGCGAGATCGACTCCTGGCCAAAAACCAAGTGCCGACGAACTATCCACCGGCTGACGTGGTTGGCCTAGGACTGCGATAAAGAGATAGATCGAACACGCCAGCACCAACCACAACAGCACCCGCCGAAGAAACGTCGTCGTTCCAAGCGGACGTAACGCCATGATCGTGCAGCACACCCCAGCAAGAAGCGCGAAAGGCCAGCGCCAAGCCGCGCCCAGAACTCCTGACGCCGCTGACGAAATGACCACCAGTTCCATCGTCGCCCAGCCGATATTTTGCGCGATATTGAGGATCGTAGGAAACCAGGAACCTCGACGCCCAAAAAGACCACGCATCGTCACCATGGCAGGGGCACCCGTTGCTGCACCGATAGCGGCATTTCCACCAAGAAGCGCCGCACCGATAGCTGCTCCCAGGGCACATGCCCATAGACCGCCAGCAAGAGAACCCACGGTGGTTGCGACGAGCGCACCAGTGAGCGGTCCAAAAAGTGACACCCCAAATGAGGCCCACATCGCAAGTTGGGCCCAAAAGCCCAAGGTACGCGGTGGATTATCAGTCAGTGTCAGCGGTGCTTCACTATGGCTACCCATCATGACCACCACCCCTGAAAGTGATGTACCGGGCCGGGGCCATGTCCGATCTCTAACTCGTCGGCATGGGCGATCGCTTCGGTCAGATATGACTTGGCGTCATGGATCGCCTCCAACCAGCTTGCCCGCTGCGGCCGGAGCGCAGCAATCGCTGAACTCAAGGTGCAGCCAGTGCCGTGAGTATTGTTCGTCTCAATCCGGCGAGCGACGAGGAGTTCCAGCGAACCATCGGCGTCGATAAAGACATCTGTGGCGTCCATCGCTGACCCATGCCCACCTTTGACCAGCACCCGCTGGGCACCCAACTCCATCAACGCGGCTGCCTGCTGGCGCATCTGCGCCAATGTCGTAGCAGGCTGGGACCCCAACAGCACGCCAGCCTCGGGAAGGTTTGGCGTGATGAGGCTTGCTTTCGGGATTAACCGACGTAACGCTTCAACGGCGTCATCGTCCAATAGCCGCGAACCTGAGGTCGCCACCATGACCGGGTCAAGAACGATCGGAAGCCCTGGATATTGAGCAAGCAGATCGTCCACCCCCCGACTGACTGTTTCGACGAGCTCCACTGAGGCCAACATGCCGATCTTGACCGCATCGATTCGGATATCGCACCGAACTGCGTCAAGCTGAGCCACGACGAAATCTGCCGGAACTGGCAACGCCTGAGTCACCCCTTGGGTATTTTGCGCAGTCAGCGCCACGATAACGCTCATGCCGTAGGCGCCGAGAGCGGAGAAGGCCTTGAGATCAGCCTGAATCCCTGCCCCGCCTGAAGAATCGCTCCCTGCAATTGTGAGCGCGACTGGGATCGTCATCGCGTTGCCTCCTGCCAGGCCTCGACAAGTGCGCGAGTGGCACGACTCACGTCGGGCTGGCCACAGATCGCCGAGATAACGCTCATTCCCGAACACCCACTGTTGGCTAAGGGCCCAGCGTCGGCGGCAGTAACCCCACCGATAGCGCAGACCGGCCAAGGGCTCACGTCGATAATGCGTTCCACACCTGCCAGGCCAACCGGGGTTACCCCATCCTTTGACGAAGTCGCGTGCAGGGCTCCAGCGCCAAGGTAATCAATAGCCTCTATCCCGTAGCGCTCAATGGCATGCGCCACCTCTGCCGGAGTATTGGCTGTGAGCCCTACGATTGCATCGCTGCCCAGAATGAGACGAGCTTGATCCACGGGAAGATCCGACTGCCCGACATGAACACCGTCAGCGCCACTCTCTGCCACGAGGTGAACTCGGTCATCAATGAGCAATGGAACCTCACCACAGACCTGCTTCACCCGCCGCCCCAGAGCTACAAAATCAGCATCACTGAGCGTCGAATCTCGCAGTTGCACCAGCGTGCAACCAGCGGCCACCGCCTGCCGCACCGTCTCCACGACCCCATCAACTCCGCCACATTTGGCGGTATCAGTGACGAGGTACACCGATAAATCCAGCTTAGCCACGACCGATCACCGCTTCCTGGGCGAAGGCCGTGGGGGTAAGCAATGTCACGTGATCGATAAGGGCTACGGCAAATGATCCTGGGCCGCGGCTCTCAGCGGCGGCATGTTCGGCTGCGACGCATAGGTGCGCCGTCGCTGCCGCTGCTGCCTCCAGACTGGTTTCACAAACAGCGGTATATGCCGCCATCAAACCACCCAACGAGCAGCCGACTCCGGTGACCAGCGTCATCCACGGATGACCATTGCTGACCGTCACCGTGTTCGTCCCGTCCGTGATGTAGTCCACCGGGCCACTCACCGCGACTGTGCAGTGGTGCTGTCGCGCCAATTCCTGAGCCGCCGGCAGGGCCGCGACTGTCTCATCGCCAGCATCACAGCCCTTGCCTTGGCTCACGGCACCAGCCAGCGTCAAAATCTCTGACGCATTGCCACGAATAATGGCTGGATGGTTCGCCGCTACACAATCATCAACAATGGCTGAACGCCACGGCAATCCGTAACCAACGACATCGAGCACCCAGTTACCTGATGAGGCCTGCGCAACGTCGCGCATGGCTGCTGCGGTCTGGTCGTAAGGGGTGCCGACGTTGAGCAATGTCCCGCCTGCGATCTGGGCAAAAGCGGCAGCCTCTGCTGGGTTATCGACCATCGCTGGCGATGCTCCAGCCGCTAACAAAACATTGGCGGTGAAGTTCGCCACCACGATATTGGTGAGGCACTGTGTCAGTGGATTTGTCTTACGTAAGGCTGACAAGCAGGCAGCAAGATCTATCGAAACCGGACTGTTTTCCATGAAGATTCCTTCCTTCGCCGGCATTACCCGGTCAGGTTCTTCGGTCGACACCCGCTCCTGGCATCCTCTCAGCCCCTGGTCGAGGAGCTCCCGCGTGTACCAGTAAGCATACCCAGTCGTTCGTCGATAGAGGCAATGCGCTTCAATGGACCCATGAGTCGTGTAGCAATCGTTGGCGCGGGCCCCTCCGGGCTCTTCTGCGCTAAGACACTGATCGAATCAACTGATGCTGTCACTATCGACATCTATGAGCGCTTGGAACAGCCATTTGGCCTCTTGCGTTTCGGGGTCGCGCCAGACCACACCACCTTCAACAAGATCCAAGACATGCTCGGTGAGGTGCTCAAGAACGAGCGCGTCACCTTGCACACAGGTAAGGAGCTGGGCGTCAATCTCCACCGTGAGCAGTTGATCGCGGAATACGATGCAGTGGTTTATGCCGTCGGTGCCCCCGCTGACTGGACCTTGGAGATTCCGGGTGACGATCTGGCTGGTTCTGTCCCTGCCGCAGACTTCACTCGTTGGTACAACGGCCATCCCGAATGTCGCGAGTTTGATCTGACTGGCGTACGTGAGGCCGTCGTCGTTGGTTTGGGAAATGTCGCGATGGATGCGTGCCGTTTGCTCGCCGCGCCTGCCGGTTACTTAGCTGGGACGAAGGCCTCAGATGCAGCGCAGCAGGCTCTTGACGGACATATCGCCAAGGTCACGGTGCTGGGACGTCGTGGCCCGCAGCATGCTGCTTTCACCACCCCTGAACTTCGTGAGCTGACTAAGCTCGATGGTGTTCAGCTCACCCTTGCGGGCACTGATGTAGAGACGCTCAAGGCCGAACTTGAGGTCACCGAAGATAAGCGTATTAAGCAGAACCTCAAAGTCATGATTGACGTCATGGAGAGTGAGCGGTTGGCCGATCCTCGCTGTGAACTCGTCATCCATTTCTGGTGCAAGCCCATCGAGGTCAAGGGCCACGCTGGTGTTGAGTCCATCGTTATCGAAGGAACCCAGATCGTCGATGGTCGGGTCACTGGCACTGGCAAAACCACAGAGCTTCCGACCCAGCTTGTCGTTGCAGCGCTTGGCTCCTACGGTGTTGAGATCCCTGGGCTCCCCCAAGATCCCAAGAAGCGCACAGTATGTAACGACGAGGGCAAGCTCCTCATCGATGGCATTGTGGCTACCGGCGAGTTCGTCACTGGCTGGGCTCGTCGTGGTGCTACCGGCATCATCGGCAACGCTAAATCAGATGCCCAGGAAGTCGCAGGGCTGGTGAAGAGCTTCCTCGAAGCCTAAATACTGCGTTGGTTGTGGATCTGGTTCCGACTGCGGAACCAGATCCACAATCATTTTCCAGCACACCGCCTACAGCGACGTGGCTCACCAGCCCAGCCCAGCCGAATCAAGATTTC
Source organism: Propionibacteriaceae bacterium (assembly GCA_051650245.1). Taxonomy (GTDB): domain Bacteria; phylum Actinomycetota; class Actinomycetes; order Propionibacteriales; family Propionibacteriaceae; genus JBOFIQ01. The sequence goes on from JBOFIQ010000092.1 coordinate 13,887, forward strand.
AGCAACCTCCGACGCAACCACACATGGCTGATATGTCACCTCAGCAAAGCCGTACCGAAGCGTTGCCCGTCCGCTCAAGAGATTGCGCCGGTCCAGTTGGCGATCCCTGGAAACATCGCGTCCGGTATGACCAAGTTTGCCATCAATTTCGACGATTAGCCCTTGCTCATAGACCACATCGCTGGGGTGCCCTGTAACCGTTTTCTGCTGTCGCAGCCCACGCGGCAACCCATGAGCTTGTTCAACGTCATAGGCATAACGGCCCTCCAAAACACTCATAATCCCGGACTTCACGTCCCCGATAAGTTCGCGAATAAACGCCCGGTTCGTCGCTCGTGGGAAGTTCTCCAGTTCGTATCGGATTCGTTCAGGCGTTGTCCGCCGGGCAAAGGTCGCATCCGCGATTAACCCGAGTAGTTCTTCAGGACGTAGCCCTCTTGCCGCATCAATAATGGCCACCTCTGGTCTGGTACGACAGGGTTCACCTCTGCCCAATCGGGTTCCTCGAACAAAGGACAGTGATGGCGATGGTGATATGAGCTGACGAGTAGTGAAGACATCGATCACATCTGGCTCTGGGCGGTACCAACCATCCACATGGGCTGCTGCTAAGCCGCTAATAACCGCTAAATCTCCGCCCATCAACACACCAAGCCAGCAGCGCTGCACCCACCGTAGCTCCTGATCCAGGCTGTAGATTCCATCTGCATGCCGATGGAAAATCCCCTCACAGCGAAGTCGCCGGATACTTGACCGTGTCAATCCAGCACCGAGTAGCTGCCCAGCACTCACGACTCCTTGCTGAAGCCTGATCAACTCCTGCAAGGCTGGGCTGATAACTCGTTTACTCTGCATACGCAGACTATGCGCAGCGAATTAGCTCCAGTGAACACACACGAACTGGCCCTGTGTATAACCCGACTACAGCGGTTTATTGTGAATACGATTCCGCAGTCGGAACCATATTCACACTAATCACCGCAGGATTAGGCCCATTGCTTCAGCGCGAGTGGCTGGATTATGCAAAATGCCCCGCACCGCTGAGGTTACTGTCCGCGCGCCAGGCTTTTTGACTCCACGCATCACCATGCATTGGTGCTCTGCCTCAATGACAACGATGACTCCCCGCGCATCAAGATGTTCAACGATGGCATCAGCAACTTGGCTAGTGAGCCGCTCCTGTACCTGGGGACGCTTGGCATAAACATCGACGAGCCGCGCCAATTTCGATAGCCCCGTAATCCGGCCGTCTTTTGCCGGAATGTAGCCCACATGCGCAACACCTGTGAACGGCAGCAAGTGATGCTCGCATACACTCCACAACTCAATATCTTTGACGAGCACCAACTCGTCATGTCCGATATCGAAGGTCTTTGACAAGACTTCTTCCGCCGACTGCCGCATGCCAGCAAAGATTTCGGCATAGGCCTTCGCTACCCGACGGGGGGTTTCTTGCAGCCCCTCGCGGTCAGGGT
>JBOFIQ010000093.1:0-1739 GCA_051650245.1 Propionibacteriaceae bacterium
TACCGATGATGGTGGAAAGTACAGTGGCCAATAACACTAGGTTCATGGAGACCCAGACACGGAAGGCAATTTGGTGCCGTACCGCTTCACCGTCGAGGCTCTGGCCCCAGTCCCAGTGGAGAACAATGCCCTTGGCCCACACCAACCAACGCTCAAAGATCGGAACCTGATCATTGAGGTTGTAGCGATCCAGAAGACGATTGATCTCGGCTGGCTTCAGCGGCTTACCGCCTTCAGCGCGCAGTTCAAGGTTTGTGCGGGGCTTCATATAAGCCCAAGCAAGGAAGTAAGTGAGATTCGTGGCTAGGACGATCATGATCAGCCAGTTCAAGAGCTTCTTGAGAATGTACTTAATCACGCCGCACCACTCCACTTCCACGACGCAGCGATCTGCGTCTCACGTGGAGAATCCATAGGGACATCCTCTTGTATACGGATAGGGTGCTGGACACCCCAACTGGGTGTCCAATGTGGAAAACATACGCTACAACACGTTTTTGCCCAAATATGGGGGTCGATATCGGTGGCATTCCTCACAAATCGTCGTCGATTCGAGGGAAGTGGCAGTGATTCTTTAAGATTTCTCGTGGAAGGGATTACACATGGCGCTTTGGAAACTGCACGGCGACGGAAAACTCGCTCTTGGTGACGTTGTCGCACCTGATGAACGGCTCAGCTGGGCCCGTACCGCTGGGCTTGGCGCTCAGCATGTTGTGGCGATGTTTGGCGCAACCTTTGTCTTCCCCCTACTCATGGGGCTCAACCCGCAGCTCGCCGTCATGATGTCGGGTGTTGCCACACTGATTTTCCTCCTCGTCGTACGAGGACGGGTCCCGAGCTATTTGGGTTCTTCTGCCTCCTTCGTGGGTGTCGCGACGACGATCTATTCCATGGGTGGAAAGCCTTCGGACGTTTCTGGTGCCATGCTGTGGGTCGGTCTGACGCTCTTCGTTGTGGGCGTCATCATTCACTTCCTTGGCGCTGGGGTTATTCACCGCACTTTGCCGCCAGTGGTGACAGGCGCAGTCGTCATGCTCATCGGTTTTAATCTGGCTCCCGTCGTTGCCAACGTGTACTGGCCCAAAGATCAGTGGATTGCCTTACTCACCATGCTTGCCGTCATCGTGATGTCTGTTGGTTTTAAGGGCTTCCCCGGACGTATTGCGATTTTCCTCGCATTGCTCTTTGGCTATGTGCTGAGCTGGATCTTCGATCTCATCTTTGGACCTATCACCGCCAACGGGACCACGTATAAGCGGGTGGACTGGAGTAATGTCGTCAGCGCTGACTGGATCGGTCTGCCTCCGATGACGAATCTCGACACCTGGCAATTTGGCGCATCGACCAATGTCGTGGGTTTCCATGCCCCGCACTTCTCCGCGGCGTTTGCGCTCATCGCGCTACCAGTGGTCATCGCGCTGATTGCCGAGAATACCGGGCACGTTAAGGCTGTCGCCGAAATGACGGGCGCAAACCTTGATGCGGAGATGGGTAAAGCCATCGGTGCAGACGGTTTGACCTCGATGCTATCGACCTTGCTGGGTGCTGGCCTTACGACGACATATGCCGAAAATATCGGTGTCATGGCAGCAACCCGGGTGTACTCCTCCGCAGCCTATGTCGCAGCAGCCTGCTTTGCCATCGTCTTTGGCTTCTCGCCTAAGTTCGGTGCGCTTATCTCCGCTACCCCATCAGGTGTTTTGGGCGGTATCTGTGTCGTGCTGTACGGCATGATCGGT
>JBOFIQ010000094.1:0-5712 GCA_051650245.1 Propionibacteriaceae bacterium
GATGAGTGGTTGGCTAGCCATCACCTACCCGAACATGAGTAGAATCAAGGCTTATGAGCGGTCATTCCAAGTGGGCTACCACCAAACATAAGAAGGCGGCGATCGACGCCAAGCGCTGCAAGATGTTCGCCAAGCTAATCAAGAACATTGAAGTTGCAGCGCGCGTCGGCGGCGGCGATCTCTCCGGCAACCCGACACTCTACGATGCCGTCCAGAAGGCGAAGAAGAGTTCTGTACCTAACGACAACATTGACCGCGCAGTCAAGCGTGGCTCTGGCGTTGGTGCAGATGCGGCCAACTACGAAACCATCATGTATGAGGCGTATGGCCCTGCAGGTGTAGCGATTCTCATCGAGTGTTTGACTGATAACCGCAATCGCGCGATCACTGAAGTTCGCGTTGCCTGCACCCGCAATGGCGCGACATTGGCTGATGGCGGCTCAGTTCAGCGTCTGTTCGAGCGTAAGGGCATTATCACCGTTGCGAAGACCTTTGAGGTTGAAGAAGGCCGCAAGGCAGTGCTGAAGGAAGTCACCGACGAAGAACTGATGGAGGCCACCCTCGACGCCGAACCTGAAGATATCGTCGACGCTGGCGATGTCTTCGAGATCATCTGTGATCCGAGCCGTCTTGTGGAGGTTCGTCAGGCAATTCAGGCAGCAGGTATTGACTACGACTCTGCTGATATCGAGTTCCGCGCTGATTTCACTCAGGCCGTGACCTTTGATGAAGCCGTCAAGCTCATGCGCATCACCGATGCTCTTGAGGATTCCGATGACGTACAAAACGTCTACACCAATGTGGAAATCCCTGACGAGGTTGCCGAGCAGCTTGACGCTGAGTAAGTAATCCTTCTCGTGGGGGCAGTTTCAAGCGAAACTGCCCCCACCATTGCTTTCTGCTGTAGTTCAGCGCGTCTTCATCACCGGCACCACACCACAAGCTAAGATCGAACACATGTACGGCTCTGTAGTGCGAGTGATGGGAATCGACCCAGGTCTTACCCGCTGCGGGGTTGGCATTGTGGAAGGACGCCCTGGGGCTAAACCCACGTTGATTGGTGTTGGGGTCATCCGCACTCCACCGGATTTAGCCCATGAACGTCGGCTCCTCGCCATCGACGAAGGGCTTGAGGAATGGCTGGTCCAGTTCCAACCTGAACGGATCGCGGTTGAGCGTGTCTTTGCGCAACATAATCTCCATTCGGTTGTCGGCACCGCCCAAGCAGCCGGTATCGGGATGTTAGTCGGTGCCCGCCATTCACTTCCTGTGGCGCTACATACGCCCTCGGAGGTTAAGGCAGCAATATCTGGCTCTGGTCGAGCTGATAAAGCCCAGGTTGGAGCGATGGTGGCTCGTATTCTTGGGTTGTCCGAACCTCCCAAACCTGCTGATGCTGCCGATGCGGTAGCACTAGCGATCACCCAGGTATGGCGTGGGGGAACTACCTCGCGCTATCAAGAAGCAGCACTGGCGGCTGCGCCGCTGAACAGAACAAGGACGAAACGATGATCAGTACTCTTACTGGCACCGTCACTGCCGCTGGGGCAACGCGGGTCATTCTCGATGTGCAGGGGCTTGGTTTCTCAGTGCTCTGTACGCCTGCGACGGCTGCAAGCGTGCGAATTGGCGAGCGCGCTAGTCTCTTCACCACCTTGATCGTGCGCGAAGATTCCTTGACGCTCTATGGCTTTACTCACGATGCTGAACGCGAAGCCTTTGACGTGGTGCAATCTGTATCTGGAATTGGGCCCAAGATTGCCCAAGCTGTGGTCTCGGTCATGACTCCGGGGCAGTTACGGGCTGCAATTCACACCGAGAACATCATCGCGCTATGCGCAGTGCCAGGCATCGGTAAGAAGGTGGCACAGCGGCTCGTGCTCGAACTCAAAGATAAGGTCCACGGGCTCGGTAGCGACGATACTGATCAGCCTGCGGTTGCCGTTTCGGATTCAGAACCTCTCTGGCGAGCCCAGGTTCGCTCAGGTCTTGAAGGTTTGGGCTGGTCAGCTAAAGATGCTGACGCTGCCTGCGACCGGGTTGCACCCATGGTTGAGGCTGATCCAGAACTTAGTGTTGCTGCCGTGATGAAGGCTGCATTACGCAGCCTCGCCAAGTAGATTGACTGCTATGGAGCATTCTCCCGTTGATCCTCATGCCGAGCCAGAAGAGCGCGTTGTTGAGGCACAGTTACGTCCCCAAAGCCTGGATGATTTCACTGGACAGCCTCGGGTAGCCGATCAACTCTCCTTGGTATTACAGGCCGCACAGCACCGGGGGAGTACCCCTGATCACGTGCTCTTATCGGGGCCTCCTGGTTTGGGTAAGACAACCCTTGCCATGATCATCGCGGCAGAAATGGGCGCACCGCTACGTATCTCTAGCGGTCCAGCGATTCAGCATGCTGGTGACCTTGCGGCGATTTTGTCGAGCTTGATGGAAGGGGAAGTATTCTTCCTCGACGAGATTCACCGTGTCTCGCGTGCTGCCGAGGAAATGCTCTATCTCGCAATGGAGGATTTTCGGGTTGATGTCGTCGTGGGTAAAGGCCCAGGTGCTACCGCGATTCCACTGGAGATTCCGCCCTTCACTTTGGTGGGAGCGACGACGCGAGCTGGGCTACTACCTGGACCGCTACGTGATCGCTTTGGCTTCACTGCCAATCTCGATTTCTATCAGCCTGAAGATCTTGAGGCGATTGTGGCTCGCTCAGCAAAGGTTCTCGATATCGCAGTTCCCGACGACGCAGCCAAGATCATTGCGTTCCGCTCGCGTGGCACTCCGCGTATCGCAAACCGGTTACTACGTCGAGTCCGCGACTACGCCCAAGTCAAGAACTCCGGTGTGGTAACTGCTGAACTCACGACAGCCGCACTCAATCTTTATGAAGTGGATGAATTGGGTCTGGACCGTCTCGATCGAGCAGTGCTCAGCGCCATCTGTGAGCGTTTCGGCGGTGGCCCTGTTGGGGTTTCAACGCTGGCAATTAGCGTGGGCGAAGAGCAAGAAACGATTGAAGAAGTCGCTGAGCCGTTCCTTGTGCGCTTGGGATTCATCATGCGTACGCCCCGAGGCCGGGTAGCAACTGCAGCGGGTTGGCGACATCTTGGGCTCGTTCCTCCGGCGGGCCAACTACCCTTTTCGGGTCTGGAGTAGGTATTCTCTCGTGTGGCCCCCATTGTCGATGGTGACCACGTTGATCTGATGAATGGAATGTAGCGATGACTCCGATGCTTGGTTCGAGCGGTATGGTCGTGTGGCTGATTGCGCTGGGCGCACTCATGCTGTTCTGGTTAATGTCTCGTGGTCAAGTCAAGACCATGAAGGAACAGCAAGAGCAAGCGAAGCGCGTCTGCGAGGGTGACCGCGTGATCTTGCAGTCGGGCATCTTCGGCACGATCACCCACCTTGGCGATAAGCAGATGGTGGTTGAGGTTGCACCGGGGATCGAACTGACCTGCATGAAGGCTGCGGTGCTGCGCAAGGCCAGTGCAGACGACGAAGAATTTGAATTTGAAGATGAGCAGAATGTCACCGACGAATCTGCTGCACACGCACCAGAGGCTGGCGTCATTGATGAGCCAGTCACTATTGACCAGCTCGATGGGGATACGGTTAGCACTGCACCCACGACAGCTTTGGGCATCGAGCCCATGACCAGTCCCAAGACGGGGGAGTAAATCCGTGGCAACATCGACGTCACATCCGCGTCCAGCGCGCACGCTGGTTATTTTCTTGTCCGTTCTAGGCTTGATGTTTGCCGGCATGGCAGCATTGCGGTCCTGGACGCCAAAGCTCGGTCTTGACCTGCGTGGTGGTACCACGATTACTCTTACCGCGCGGAATGCCACTGGCTCAGGCACAGTTGACCAGTCCAGCCTGGAATTGGCCCGCCAGATCATTCAGCGTCGTGTTGATTCCCTCGGCGTGGGCGAATCGTCGGTGACGGTATCGGGTAGTAAGCAGATCGTCATCGCCGTTCCTAACGTGAACCGTGATCAGCTTGTGCGCATGGTCGGGCAGACAGCTCAGCTTCAGTTCCGTCCTGTTCTTGGTTCTGCTCCAATCACAGATGAGAACACGACTGTCACAACTGATCCGGCAACGCCAAATCCGACAGCGACTGCGCCAGTGCCTACGGCCACTGAGACTCCGGCAGCTCCAGCAACAACCGAAGCTCCTGCCGCACCAGCTCCAACAGAGGCTCCTGCTGCCACTGAAGCTCCGGCAGCACCGGAGGCATCTGCCACCGGTGATCGTCTTCCTGCGACATTGCCAACGGCTGCGCCGACGACACGTTCAACGACCTCGACAGCAACTGAACCCGTATCGATCACCGATGCCATGGCATATCAGCCCAGCGAACAAGACATCAAGGATTTCCAGGCCTACACGTGTGGCGATGCGTTCCCTGATCTGATCGATCAGCCGTTGATCAGCTGCGATAAGTCGCACAAGATGAAGTACTTCCTGGGGCCGTCGGTTTTGTCAGGAAAGAATGTCAAAGACGCGATGGCGGCTATGCCGCAAGGCCAGTTGCAGTACATCGTGAACTTGAACTTCGATGGTGATGGCACCAAGCTCTTTAGCGATATCACGACGAAGATGGCAGGCCAGCAAGAACCTCAAAATCAGCTGGGCATCGTCTTGGACGGTTCGGTTATTTCATCTCCTCGGATCAATGAACCCATCGCTGGTGGTTCCGCGACCATCTCAGGTTCATTCACCCAGCAGTCAGCTGAGGAGCTATCTAACGTCCTTAAGTACGGCGCACTACCGCTGACATTTGATACGTCGTCGGTCGATAACGTCTCAGCAACCCTCGGTGGTGAGCAGCTACGTGCCGGCATCATTGCAGGTCTTATCGGCCTGTTGCTCGTTATCGGGTATGCCTTCTTGTACTACCGCGGTTTGGGCATTGTTGTCGTGTTGTCGCTGCTCATCGCCGGATTGATGACCTACGCGGCACTCGTGTTGTTGGGCCAGTCGCTTGATCTTGCGCTGAACTTGCCGGGTATCGCCGGTGCCATCGTGGCAATCGGTATCACCGCTGACTCGTTCATCATCTACTTTGAACGTATTCGTGATGATGTCCGTGACGGCCGCTCATTACGCACTGCCATTGAGACTGGCTGGCGTAAGGCTCGTCCGACCATCGTCATTGCCGACTGTGTTTCCTTGCTTTCTGCAACGGTGTTGTTCTTCCTTGCCATCGGCGCAGTACAAGGCTTCGCCTTCACGCTAGGTCTGACCACACTTATTGACCTTGCCATCATCTTCTTCTGGACTAAGCCGCTGATGTCGGTCCTGGGCCGGACGAAGTTCTTTGGTGAAGGCCACCCTCTTTCTGGCCTTGATGCAAGCCACATGGGCGTAGAGAAGGTCAATACTGCTCGAACCGTAGCTGCTGTGCGAGCTAAAGACCGGGTACGAACAAAGTCCAAAGCCAAGCTTGCTGAGCAGGCTGACGCTGACGAGTTGGGGGAGGACAAGTGAGCCCGATCGAGACGACAGAAGATAAGACCATGACCTCGTCGACTACCGCGACATCGAAATTCACTCATCGTCTTTACACCGGTGAGCTTGCCTACGAGTTCGTTGGCCGTCGTAAGCTCTGGTACACCATCTCGGGTGTGCTTGTTGCCATCGCAGTGCTCGCATTGCTTGTGCGTGGTTTAAGCCTTGGTATCGAGTTCAAGGGTGGTGCCAACT
>JBOFIQ010000095.1:0-1487 GCA_051650245.1 Propionibacteriaceae bacterium
AGCGACCTTCTCCACCAAGTTGCAGTTAATGCCGTGGCTGCGATAGTGAGCAGCAATGTTGCTCGGGCGTGCGGCACCGCTGGCGCTGTACTGAGTTGCACTGCCAAGGTTGATGCCACACACGCGGCACTTGGCGAATCCACGGAACTCAACTGCCTTGACTGACTTGAATGCAATGGTCGGAGCCGATCCCATCATGGCGAACAAGTCAGAGCGAGGGATCGTGCCATACACGGTCTTGACCTTGCGGGTCACTGGGCCGAAGGCGAACGGCCAGAACATGATGTGAGTACCGGTGTCTTTCTTCACTTCCTTGATTGCCAGCAACGCGGTGCCCAACGCGATCACTTTCTTGGCAAATGCTGGGCCGTACTTGGCGTTGACTTCGGCACGCTGTTCCTTGGTCAACTTGTCTGGTGCTTTTGCCTTGAACTTGATTTGCTTGCGTGCCTGCTCAGACCCAGCCTTGGGGCTTACGACTGTGAGCTTGGCCTTGAGCATATCACCGCGCTTGGCGGCAGTTGTAGACTGGGCGGAAGTGAGGTTGGCACCTACGCGCGGAGCCGGAAAGTCTAACAGCATCTTGCCGTCATGCTTCACGAATACATGGCCGCCTTGCTGGTCGTAGGTTATCACGACATCATCGCCTGACGCCGTGTACTTGGTGCCGCGCTTGGATGTTTTGATTCCAGACAGGCCAGCGCGCTGCGCAATGATGCGCACAAAAAGTTCGGGCGGAGTCGGTACATTTGAGAGTGAGAGTTGTACTTGCATGGTCAGTATTCCTTACCAGTTATCGGATTCATCTTTGGGGCGCGAGTCACGATCCCGCTGCCAGTCGGCTTGGTGCCGTTGCGCAATGAAGTCGGCCAACTGCTCGGCAGACGAGAGGTTAAACTTCTTCATCACGGCGAGCAAGGCGTCGAGGCGCTTGCGCATCTTGGGGTTGCCGCCGTTTTGCGCACGGCCCGCGTTTTGAAACTCGGCCACCAGTGCAGGCTTCAAGTCGCGCTGATAGCGCAGCACCATACCGCGCGTGCGATCAGAGAATCCTTTCAGATCGTAGAGGTCGGTGTAAAGGTTGAAGTCCGGATTCTTCAGCAGCGTTTCGAGCAGCACGCGCATATCGGTGAGTTCCGAGCGTTGATTCTTCTCAAACTCACTGCGAGCAACGTAGGGCTTGCGTGCTTCCGCCGTCTTAGTGGCGGTGGCACCTACGGCTTTGCGGCGATCTCCAAGCAACCACGCCTTGCGGTCGGTGTAGAAGAACAGCGGGATCTTGCGCTTGCTGCATTCGGTTGCAAGTGGCAAGCGCAACGTCCGGTCAATGCCGTCACGGTCAATCAGAACAGAGACAGACAGCAGCCCAGCATACACGTCTAGATCTTTAGTGCGTGAGTACAGGCGCTCTTCCATCTCGTTGCTGCTTTTACGCTTGCGCGTCGATTCTATGGTATTCCAGTAGTCGACGGGTTTGATGGAGTTGC
>JBOFIQ010000096.1:0-13045 GCA_051650245.1 Propionibacteriaceae bacterium
GAAGAATACGCCGCAAAAGTTCGCCTTCGTCAAGCTTAAGTGCGGCGATGATGCGGGCTGTCGGGCCACCCCAGGGAAGCAGGTTCATGATCGAGTTCGACAAAATGATGATGATCGCGAGGTCCATCATCTTCATGCCGAGCTTCTTAAAGACAGGGATCATGGCAGTGCAGACGATCATCGTCGTCGTTGAACCATCGCCATCGACTGAAACTAGGCACGCCAGGATGGCTGTGCCGAGCATCACCTTGAGCGGATCGCCCTTGACGATACGCAAGATGAGCCGAATAAGCGGGTCGAACAGGCCTGCAGTGATCATGAGACCGAAGAAGAGGATTGCGAACAACAACATGATCGCGGTGGTTGAGACATCCTTGATGCCCGCCACCATCCACTTTGGCACGTTTGTACGGAAGCCAGGTAGTGCCCCACATATGCCGGCAATGATCACGACGATGATGGGGGAAAGGGTTAAGGCAACGAAGGGTGACACCTTCTTGGTCATAATGGCGACCATAAAAATGACAACGATGGCAAGACCCAAGCAGGCTAGCACCAGGTCTCCTTTCACTCGGGGTACGCGCAGATGCGCGGCGTCGGAGACGAGCCTAAGGTGACGTCGCATCCCTTGTCTCGGTTGCGCAGGTTGTGCGAGAAAGTCAGATAAGGAACCTTTTGCTCATTATGCTCACTGCGGTTATCGTTGCTCTATGGCTGCTTCTGATTCGGTCGCGTGGTGGCGTCGAGTCTCATGGCGCGCCCGCTTGGTTGCGCTCCTTGCCGTGCTCCTCATTGCTGGAATCGCAGTGGCTATCGCTGCAGCACTTGCAGCCATCCATAACGCGGCTGAGGACCAGACTCAACAGCGGGCATTAGCTATTGCGCAATCTGTAGCGTTAGATCCCCGCTTTGCTGAGTGGGTAGTTGATAGTGAGCCGGATCCTGCCAGCCCCATTCAACAAGCAGCAGAACAAGTACGAGTTCGTACTGGCGCGCTCTATATTGTCGTTACTGATCGTGACGGCGTGCGCTACAGCCATACGACGCCCGAACGGATTGGGCAGCGGGTCTCTACGGATGCCTCCGGGCCGCTTTCTGGGCGTGAGGTGACAGGAATGGAGCGGGGGACGCTGGGGCAGTCAGCTCGTGGCAAAGTCCCGCTTTATGACGCGACTGGTCAGATCGTTGGGTCGGTGTCAGTAGGCGTTGCCATGTCTGACGTCTATGAAGCTGAGCAAGGATTGTCACGTTTGCTGCTCGGGGCAGGCGCCCTGGCGCTTGTGGCGGGGATTATTGCGCTGACGTTATTTTGGCGGCGATTACGTGCCTCAACGCATGGTCTTGACCCAGAGCAAATGGCAGATCTCTTACGTGAGCATGCTGCCATTTTGGGCGGTGCAATGGATGGCATTATTGCGACAGATGCACAAGGCCGGGTCCGCGTCGTCAATGATGCGGCTACACGTTATATCGGCAGATCAATTGCGATAGGTACCCTAGCCACAGAGTCGGGGCTGCCCGCTACTCTTGGTGCGCTGTTGCCACAATCGTCAGAGCGCAAGCATCGACATGCACATACGCCAAGCGTGGGTGAGATTGAAAGCAAACGGGTGGTCGCGCAGGGGCGCGTGCTTGATGTTCGACGTGTGCCGGTTCATTGGGATGGACGTAATCTCGGCGCAGCGATCGTGCTGCGGGATACCTCTGATCTTGATGAACTTGGCCGGGAACTTGAAGCAACCCGCGCGCTGACGGACGCATTGCGTGCGCAGGCCCATGAACACGCTAACCGGCTACATTCGTTGAATGGGCTGCTTCAATTGGGCCAAGTGGAAGAGGCCACGACCTACCTTGGGGAATTAACGACGGCCGGTGCATGGCGGGGCAGTGTTTCTGACCCTTATCTTGCGGGCTTGCTTGGCGGTAAGGCGGCACTTGCGTCGGAAAGCGGCGTCGAGTTCCGAGTCACAGATGCGACGTGGGTAGATAGCCAGTTGGCTCACCCGCTGGATTCGGTGACAGTGGTTGGCAATCTTGTTGATAACGCGATTCGTGCAGCCGCAATAGGTGCGCGTCGCCCTGCCTGGGTGGAGTTGTCACTCGTTGTCGATGGTGCAGACCTGCTTGTTCACATTGTTGATTCCGGTGATGGGGTGAAGGCTGGACAAGAAGAGTCAATCTTTGACGGTGGATGGACAACGAAACCAGACGCTGCCGATCATGGGATCGGGCTGCCGTTAGCGCAGCTCACCGCGCGACGTTTGGGCGGCAACATCACGTTAGTGCAGGCCATCGGTGAAGACCATGGTGCGGTATTTTCTGCGCGCTTGGCAGATGTTTTTGTATGACGAGGAGACAGATGAGTGTGCGAGTTGTGGTCGTCGATGATGACTTCCGGGTGGCTTCAGTACATGCGGCTGTAGCTGAGGGCATTGCTGGGGTTGAGGTTGTTGGGCAGGCAACGTCGTTGGCGCAGGCACGTCAGCTATTAAGCGCGGGAGCCGATCTCGTCATTGCAGATGAGTACCTTCCTGACGGTTCGGGTACAGATCTTGTCGGTGCTAGTGATGCCGCAGTGCTGCTGGTGACGGCCTCATCTGATCCTGCAATTGTCAGACGGGCGATTACTCGCGGTGTTGCTGGGTACATCATCAAGCCATTTCCGCTGCCGTTGCTGTCTCAGCGGATCGCGACCTACGTTCGTTTGCATAATGAACTGGTGTCATTGGCCCATCCCGATCAAGACAGCATCGACCGGCTCTTGGGTATTGAGCACTCCGCCACCTTCGCGCGTGTAGTTCCGAAGGGTCGTTCAGCGGTGACGGCAGAAGCGGTTACATATTTATTGCGTGATTCTGGGGAGACGATGACAGCAGCGGGCGTTGCCAGCGCGATAGGTATCTCGCGGGCGACAGCACAGCGTTATCTGTCTGATCTTGTTGAAGCCGGGTCTGTACGTCTGGCTTTGCGTTATGGGGTAGCTGGACGGCCTGAGCACAGTTATACCTGGGTTGGTGAGCAGACTGGTTCAGGCCGAAAGGGCATGCCCTCACTGCGTGGTGGCTGATGAGGTAGAACATGTGGCGCATTGAGGCAGAGCACATGATGTTTCTTGCTCGATCGCATAAGGGATTACTCCCGCTTGTAGAGCGCAGGCCATTCACTAACCACCACAAAACTGTTCATTTTGCCGGGTTTTTCCCTCAAGCCTCTAGAAACCTGGTGGTTGATCAACGCCTCATTCTGGAACCAGCCAGCTAATGCTCCTTGGCGGCTCGGAATGATCTAAAACTGTTGAAGTGGGATCAGTAGGTGGATCAGTCTATTTCTGTGCTGAACCCCTGCACCATCTCATCGGCTTGAGGCTGGGAAGCATCGAACGGTTTGTGACTCGCCTAAACTTGGCGTATGAAGTTCGTAATTCCAGTGACACAAGAAGGCGCCTGCGGCCATGCATGGGGCAGGGCACACTACGTCGCTTTGGCTCATGTTGATAATGGCGAGATCACCAACTGGCAGGTTGAGGAAGTCCGTTGGGATGAACTCCACAATGCAGAAGGTAACCACCACGCCCGGATCGTCCGCTATCTGCGCGACAACGAGGTTGAGGCTGTCGTTGCTGACCATATGGGGCAGGGTATGGCGCTGACCTTGGACAAACTCGGATTGCCGATCTTCGCTATGACTAGTGATGATGCGCGTGAATGTGTCATTGCGGCAGCAACGGGACACGCAGGACCAATGACGAAGGCGCACTGCGGCTGCTGAGGTTTCTTGGTCTGGTCCGGACCTGTCGGGGCTACCCCACATGGCTGTGGGGTAGGTCACGGTCTAGAGTCGGATCGAACTTTACTTCGGAGGTTTCCTCGTGAGCTTTGAATTCCCGGTATCGCACCGTTTCGATAACGTCTCGTCATCACCGACGCGCGATATCTTGGCGGTGTTGTCGCGTGGCGACATCATTTCGTTTGCTGGCGGTATCCCAGATCCGGCACTTTTCCCCGTCCAGAAACTTGCCGAGGCATCTGCCTGGGTTTACGAGAATCGCGCAAGCCGCGCGCTCCAGTACTCCGCAACTCCAGGTGAGCCTGAACTTCGCGCCCAGGCCGCCAAGCGAGTTTCACGCTGGCTACCGACGGATGCTTCGCAGATTCAGATCACCTCAGGCTCGCAGGAAGCTATTTTCTTGGTGGCAATGACGATCTGTGATGAGGGTGACGTCATCCTCATGGAGCAGCCCACCTATCTTGCGGCGGTCCAGTCATTCAGCCTGTTGAACTGCACCTTGGTCGCAGTTCCCTCTGACGACAATGGAGTTATCCCCGAGGAACTTGATCGCCTGATTAAGGAGCACAATCCGAAGGCGACCTACCTCATCCCGACTTTCCAGAATCCTTCTGGGCGTTGCATGAGTGCAGAGCGCCGCCAGGCTGTTGCCGACGTCATCATTGCCAACGACTCGACTTTGATCGAGGACGATCCGTACGGCGAAATCCGCTTCGATGGCGAGGCTATTGCGCCCATCTCATCGCTGCCGGGCATGAGTGCGCGTTCGCTCTACATCAATTCGATCTCCAAGGTTGTTTCTCCCGGTCTGCGTGTGGGCTGGATCCGTGGTGAAGGCGAGATCATGAAGCAGATTGAGGTCTGCAAGCAAGGATCATCGCTGCAGGGCTCGGTTATCGATCAACTGACGGTGGCACGTTTCCTTGAGACTGTTGATCTTGACGAGCACATCACCAAGATCATCGAGGCCTACCGCGGACGTCGCGATGCTATGGCGCAATGCCTAGCCGAGCTCGTTCCCAGCGCACAGATCACGGCACCGATTGGTGGCATGTTCTTCTGGGCGAAGTTCCCCGACCACATCGATACGGCAAAGCTCAATAAGTACGCCATCGACGAGGGTGTGGCGTTTGTCCCGGGATTCCCCTTCTACGCTGAAACCCCTGACAACACGACGATGCGTATCTCCTATGTGACGAACTCCCCAGAGGTTATCCAGGAGGGCGTTACCCGCCTGGCTCGCGCTATCGCCAAGTACGAAGCCGACCTCAAGATATAAGTCCATAAGCGCTAGGCCCTGTCGGTTCGACGGGGCCTAGTCTTGTCCCTATGAAGCGATTGGTTGTGGGCGCGGTTATCGTCGATTCGGTCACCACGCCGACGCAGGTCCTGGCTTGTCGACGTCGAGATCTCGGGCTGTACGAATTCCCTGGCGGTAAAGCTGAGCCAGGAGAGACGCCAACGTCAGCTCTGGAGCGCGAACTCCGCGAAGAACTGGGTGTGAGTGCTGCCATCCATGGTGAGGTTCCCGGCGGGCCGTTTCCGATCAACGATGCGTTGGAATTGCGGTGCTTCTACGCCACATGCGCGCACACGCCAGTATCGAGTACAGATCATGATGATCTGCGCTGGCAAGCCATCGAACATATACACGATGTTGTCTGGCTCGGAGCGGACACTACTGCTGCGGACGCGGTACTTTCCCACATGTTGGGGCGGGACCGTCACGAGCCGTCAGTGCATTGCTAGTCTTGGTGTAGTCGCAACGGCGCGACGAGGACGCGACGCAAGGAGGCGTGGTGGACGACGTCATCTTGACGACGGTCATTCCCGCTGCTGACCCTGCCATAAAGTCCAAGATTGTGGAGCTGCTGGCCGACAACGGTCTGGGTTTCGATGAGGACATCTCCATCATGGTGGTGGCATTGAAGCAGAGCACAGGGGCGGTCGTCGGTTGTTTGGGTCTTGCCGGGGGCATTCTTAAATGTGCCGCAATCGATCCGAGCATGCAGGGACAAGATCTCATTCCACGGCTTATGGAGGAGATGAACTATGTCGCGCTCAACCGTGGCAAGAAACATCTCTTCCTCTTCACTAAGCCAGGTAATCGCCAGGCCTTTGAAGCCTGTGGTTTTACCGCCATTGCCGAGGTGCCAGAGCTTGTGGTGCTCATGGAAAATACCCGCCAAGGTATTACCCGCTATGCCGCAGAACTCGCCACTCAACGGGTTGAAGGCCGCACCATCGCTGGCATTGTGGTCAACGCCAACCCCTTTACATATGGTCATGAGCATCTGATCCGTACTGCAGCGCAGGAATGCGACGTAGTTCATGTCTTTGTCGTCAAAGAAGATGCCTCGCTTTTCCCCACCGCAGAGCGGCTTGCGCTCGTCGAAGCAGGGGTGGCTCGGCTACCTGAGGCAGACAAGATCATCGTACATCCAGGCTCGGATTACATCGTCAGTCGAGCAACCTTCCCGAGCTATTTTCTCAAGGACAAGGCAGCTATCGTGGCTGGTGCGACCGGCCTCGACCTCCAACTATTTCGTCGCTATATCGCCCCAGCATTGGGGATCAACACGCGCTACGTCGGAACTGAGCCCAAGAGCGCCATCACCAACCTCTACAACGAGGAAATGCGCTACTGGCTCACGACCGCCGAACTATCTGAACCACCGCTGGAGGTCCGGGTCGTGGGGCGCAAGCGCGGGCGGCCAGATTCGCGCACGCGCGGTCGCAGTGCCAACCACTGGGTTGGGGACGTCATCAGCGCGACGGACGTACGTCGCCACTTGGTCGCGGGCAATATCGCTGCTCTTGAGTCGCTGGTACCCCCCACGACGATCGAACTCATCAAAGCCAAGTACGTTGGAGACAACGCCCCCGACGCTGCACGGGCGCAGCTATCGCGGGATTTATAGGAGGTTAGGAATGCGCATCAGTCAGGATGCGATCGCGGGCACGCTGGAATCTAGTGACTGCCTGGTCAAGATCGCACCAGCATCGCAGCGGAATGTGACGATCACCTCGTCGGTGTGGGCACAGTTCGGCGAGCAGATCACTGCTGTCGTTAACGACACTCTCGACACTCTCGGTGTGACCGAAGGCGACATCGAGATCCACGATAAGGGTGCGTTGGATTGCACGATCCGCGCCCGGGTTCAGGGTGCGTGCTTCCGTGCCTCGGGCGAAGCAGTGGATTGGAGCGTGCTGTGATGGATAAGCCCATTCGCTCCATGCTCTTTGTGCCGGGTAGCAATGCTGCCATGCTGTCGACGGTGCAGGTCTACAACGCTGACTCCTACATGTTTGATCTTGAGGACGCAGTCGCACTTCGGGAGAAGGACACGGCCCGTTTCCTTGTTGCGCAGGCAATCCAGTCACCGATCTGGCGAGATACCCCCATCGTGGTGCGTATCAACGCGATGGATACCCCGTTCTACCGTGACGATATTGAAGCCATGGTGAAGGCTGGCGCGCATACGCTACGTCTGGCGATGACGCAGAACGCCGAAATGATTCAGCAGCTTGATGCTGATTTGACCGAGCTGGAACGCAAGTATGGCCGCGAGATTGGCTCCACCAAGATCATGGCAGCCATTGAGTCGGTTGAGGGCGTCAATAACGCCATCGCCATCGCTAAGGCATCGCCGCGACTCAATGCCATGGCGCTGGCAGCCTTCGACTACGTCATCAGTTTGCATACCTCGCGCGGAAATGGCGACGAGCTGCTGTACGCACGCTATGTCTTGCTCCATGCCGCTCGTGCCGCAGGAATCCGGGTTTATGACGCAGTCTACGGCGACGTCAATGATGAGGAAGGCTTTATCCGTGAGGCCGAGTTCGCTAAGTCGTTGGGTTTTGATGGCAAGTCGCTAGTCAATCCGCGCCAGATCGAACCGCTCCATAACGTCTATGCCCCGACCGAAGCGCAACTAACATATGCGCAACTCGTTATCGCGGCTGCTGATCAGGCAGAACGGGACGGACTAGGTGTCGTCTCTCTCAATGGCAAGATGATCGACGCCCCCATCATCGCCGATGCTATCCGCATCGTTGCGCTGGGCGCCGCTGGCGTGAAGAAGGAGCACTAAGTCATGGTCAATCACGATAAGCAGTCCAAGATTGTTGCTTCCATCGAGGAGGCCGTGACCCGCTCCGGGCTCAAGAATGGCGACACGATTACCTTCCACCACCACTTCCGTGAGGGTGATAAGTGCATTCTGCAGGTGGTCAAGGTACTCGCAGAGATGGGGTTCAAGGACCTCACATTGGCGTCGAGTTCGCTCAACAACTGCCACGGTGCGCTGGTGGAGTACATCAAGGCGGGCGTCATTACCCAGATCTACACCTCGGGTATGCGCGGTGCGTTGGCGAAGGCGATCTCTTCAGGAGAGTTGAATGACTACCTGAAGCGTCCGGTTCAGATCCACTCCCATGGTGGTCGTGTGGCATTGATCCAGTCGGGTGAATTGCAGCCGACGGTAGCCTTCCTCGGCGTATCGCAGTGTGATGAGTTTGGTAACGCGAATGGTGTTTCTGGGCGTTCGCATTGTGGTTCGCTCGGCTACGCCATGGTCGATGCCGCATTCGCTCAGACCGTGGTGTTGCTGACTGAAGAATTGGTCGAGTACCCGCATACACCGGCGTCGATTCGGCAAGATCAGGTCGACATCATCGTTCAGGTTGCAGAAGTTGGCGACCCGTCGAAGATCTCGGTGGGCGCTGCGCGGTTGACGAAGAACCCGCGTGAGCTTCTTATCGCCCGCTACGCCGCAGATGTTATTGAGCATGCGGGTTACTTTGAGCAGGGTTTCTCGATCCAGACAGGTTCGGGCGCTTCCTCGACGGCGTGCACGAAGTTCCTTGCACCTCGAATGAAGGCTAAGGGTATTACTGCTAAGTGGGCACTTGGCGGCATTACCGGAGACATCATCGAACTCTTTGATCAAGGACTGATTGAGCGGATTCTCGATGTGCAGAGCTTCGATTCGGTTGCTGCTGAATCGTTGGCGAATAATCCGCGTCACACCGAAATTAATGCGCGTGAATACGCCTCGCCGTTGTCGAAGGGCGCATCGGTCGATCAGGTCGATATGTGCATCCTGTCAGCTCTGGAAATCGATACGGACTTTAACGTCAATGTCGTCACCGGCTCTGACGGCGTCATGATGGGCGCTTCGGGCGGGCACTGCGACACGGCTGCTGGCGCTAACCTTGCGATCATCGTTGGCCCGCTGCTGCGTGGCCGTATCCCCACTGTGGTCAAGAAGGTGACGACGATGGTCACCCCCGGTCGCGATATCGGTGTGCTCGTGACCGACTATGGAATCGCAGTCAATCCGAATCGTCCCGACGTCAAGGAGAAGCTGGTCGCCGCTGGGCTCCCTGTGGTTGAGATCGCTGATCTGTACGCCAAGGCTGTAGAGATTGCTGGCGCGCCAAAGCCGATCGAGTTTGGCGAGCGGGTCGTTGGTGTGATTCGCTACCGTGACGGATCGGTTATTGACGAGGTGCATGAGGTGAAAGCAAACGCGTGATCAGTGTGGCTGAGGTCGTTGCCCGGCGTGATGCACGCCAGGCCCGGCAGCGTGAACTTCTCGATGAGCGCGATATGCCGCTTGTCTCGTTTACGGTTGTTGCGCCTGGACCGGTCAAGGACAGCGACCTCATCCAGCGGGTCTTTGCGGAGGGCAAGGCTGAGGTCCTTGCCCTCATTCGCGATGTCGAACTCTGGCCGATTTGGGATGTGGAAAGCTACGACGGCGTCACGGGCCCGGAGCTGCTGCTCAGCGTCGATGCGTACTCAAGCGATCTGAAGCAGGCGCTCATTCGTCTTGAAGATGAGCACCCGTGGGGACGGCTGTGGGACATTGACGTCATCACTGAGCATGGTCCGCTCGCGCGGACTTCTTTTGGTGCGCCGCAACGTCGCTGCTTGTTGTGTGAGCGGCCTTCGCCTGAATGTGCGCGCTCGCGACGTCACAGCGTCGAGGAACTTGTACAACGGCAGCGCGACATCGTCACTGCGGGGCTTGGTGACGGGCCAACGATAGCGGAGCTCGCGGTGCGTGCCTTGCTTCAGGAGGCAGAACTTACGCCAAAGCCTGGGCTTGTTGATCAAGACAATTCGGGCGCTCATGACGACATGACGATCACGACATTTCGACGTTCAGCCGAGGCGCTGGCAGAGTTCTTCGCTCAAGCCGAGATTATTGGCCCACGGCTACCAGAACTTCGTGCTGCCGGGATCACAGCAGAAGACACGATGCGCGAAGCTACGGGCGGAGTCAATACCCATCAAGGCGCGATCTACTCGCTAGGGCTGCTGGTCGCAACACAGGGTGACGTTGCTCAGGCAGCGGCACTCGCAGCTCAGACGGTGGGGGAACCCACCCGGGTTACAGGGCAAGGGGGTGCTCGGGCTGAGGCGGCAGCGGGATTCCCACATGCGCTTATTGGCTTAGAGGAATACCGCCGTTCGGGGTCTTGGCATCGCGCACTGGTCGCGATCATGGCCCATAACGACGACTCAAATCTCGTCGCACGCGGTGGGACCGATGCGCTCCATGGCGTACAAGCCTGGTCCCGAGAATTGCTTGCTGTAGAGCTTAACCAGGAGCAGTTCATCGCTGAGTTACGTGCTGCTGATGCGCACTTTAGCCAGCGTCGATGGTCTCCGGGTGGCTCAGCAGATTTGCTGGCAGTCGCCATGTTGCTAGCCGAAATCGCTGGATAAAATTCAATTAATTAACGTTGCCGCTAGTGTCAAAAGGGTAACAGATTCGCTAGGGTCGAAACATGCTGCTTGCTGACTGCGATCTACGCGCTCGCCTCGACCAAGGCGATGTTGTTCTTGACCCCTACGATCCCACCATGATTCAGCCTGCGTCGATTGACGTGCGCTTGGATAAGGGGTTCCGCGTATTCCAGAACCATCGCTACCCCACGATTGATCCAGCTCAAGCCCAAGAGGAGCTGACCAAGTTGATTGAGGTTCCCGCTGGAGAGCCGTTTGTTCTGCACCCCGGCGAGTTCGTGCTCGGCGCTACGTATGAGCGCGTTACTTTGCCCAATGATCTTGCTGCACGGTTAGAAGGAAAGTCGTCGCTGGGCCGTTTGGGCTTGATGACGCACTCGACGGCGGGTTTTGTTGATCCTGGCTTTACCGGGCACATCACCTTGGAACTATCAAATGTCGCGACCTTGCCGATCTTGTTGTGGCCGGGTATGAAGATTGGGCAGTTGTGTTTCTTCCAGCTTTCTAGCCCGGCTGAGGCGCCGTATGGTTCAGGCGCTTCTGGTTCGCGATACCAGGGCCAGCGTGGTCCGACAGCATCACGCAGCTACCTCAACTGGAATGTTATTGACGTCAGTTAAGTTTGCCCACAGCGAGGGGACAGACAACTAGACTCTCGCTATACGATTTTTGGAGGAATCATGGCGTGGACTTTGGAGTTCGACGACGGACGTACCACCGAGCTTGACGGCATGCTCGTCATCGGACGTGCGCCACTTGCCAATGAAGGCGACGAAGTGATCATCATCGAGGACCCCACCGTGTCCAAGATGCACCTGGTGGTTTACGCGGATGCTGATGGTGTTGTGGTGACCGATTGCAGCTCTACCAATGGCACTTTGGCTGGCCCCAAGGACGTGATGAAGGATTGCCCTGAGGGTGAACCAGTACGTGTTGGCGACGGTGACGTCGTGCGCATGGGGGAGCGGGAGTTCATAGTCCACGCGTAGTGTCCCTTATTTTGAGGACATCTCAGCACTCCCAAATGAGCTGGTACTTTGCGAAAATAGAGATGTCGCGAGAACGCTGAAGCCACAGGGGGTGGGGGCCAGCACTCGTGAGCTTGCAAAAAGGGGCCTGCAGTAATGCGGACCCCTTTTTGCAAGCTGTGAACCGTGGCTTAAATATGCCAGAAACCACTAACGACGCCTCCGAAGAGGCGTCGTTAGCAGGTGTGTGACTAGATTAATACGTTCGGGGTTAGGAAGACATCCCATCAAGAATGGCTTTGGTGCCAGAGAGTCCGAGGCGGGTAGCCCCCGCGTCGATGAGTTCCAGGGCAGATGCAGTGGTACGGATTCCGCCGGAGGCCTTAACCCCGAGACGGTCTCCCACCGTTGCTCGCATCAGTTCGACGGCGTGGGTTGATGCTCCGCCTGCAGGATGGAAACCGGTTGAGGTCTTGACGAAGTCTGCACCAGCTTGCTCGGCTGCGATGCAGACATCGATGATCTGCTGGTCAGTGAGTGCTGCAGATTCAATGATGACCTTGACCACAGCGTTACCGCTGGCCTCTTTGACGAGGCGGATCTCCTGCTCGGTTGCTGCGACGTTACCATCGAGTACCTGCCCAAGATCGATCACCATGTCAATCTCATCAGCGCCCTGGGCGAGGCATGCAGCAGCTTCTGCTGCTTTGATCGCCGCTGAGTGCTTGCCCGAAGGGAAACCGCAGACCGTGGCTAGCAGAACTCCAGGATGAGCAACTGCGAGCGGGAGGAATGACGGGCTTACGCAGATCGAGTAGGTGCCAAGCGCGACAGCCTCGGCTGCAAGAGCAGCGATATCGGCTGATGTTGCTTCTGGCTTGAGCAAGGTGTGATCGACGTAGCGAGCAAGCTCAGCGCGGGTCATCATACGAGGCTCTCCGTAACACGGCCACGGAACTCAATGATGCGACCGTTATGCTCGACAAATTTCAGTGGAAGTTCGGCCGGGTTCTTGGCGGCGACGACTGTGACCAGCGGCTGATCCATGATGATCGCCAGCGATGAGATAACCGGTAGCGGAGCAGGAACTGCGAAGGCTGCGACTGGCGCCAGGTTGTTCTCTTCGACCGCGACAGTGGTCGAACCGATCGACGCAATATTGGGGTCTTGGGCTTGCTGGACTGGCTCAACCTGCGTGATTACCGCTGGGGTTGCTGGAGTTTCGACCACGACCGGAGCAGGCTCTGGGGTGACGACAGGTGCCAGTTCCGGCGTCGGGGTTACCACTGGCGTGGGCTCCGGTGTCGGAGTAACGACGGGTGCAGGCTCTGGGGTGACGACAGGTGCCGGTTCCGGCGTCGGGGTTACCACTGGCGTGGGCTCCGGTGTCGGAGTAACGACGGGTGCAGGCTCTGGGGTGACGACAGGTGCCGGTGCGGGTTCAGGGGCCGGTGCCGGTTCAGGGGCCGGTGCCGGAGCGGGCTGGTTGTACAGGTTGTACTGGTACAGATCCCACTTCGTCATCAGGTTG
>JBOFIQ010000097.1:0-3030 GCA_051650245.1 Propionibacteriaceae bacterium
CGAGATTCTCGTTGATCGAGGCACCCAGCACGAGACCTTGGCCCTTACGATCTTCGGGAATATGACCAATTCCAGCCTCGATAGCCTTCGCTACCTTGCCGCGCGCGATGGTCTTTCCCGCAACGCTAATGCTGCCTGAATCGTAGCTATCGGCACCCGCAATTGCGCGAATAACCTCGGTACGGCCAGCGCCGACTAGACCCGCAAGACCTACGACCTCACCTGCGCGAACGGAGATACTCACGTCGCTGAATTTGCCCGCACTGGTGAGCTTGTCGATACGCAGTAGCTCATCGCCAATTGTTGCTGCCCGTGCCGGGAACTGCTGGTCAATAGGACGTCCCACCATCTTGGTGACGAGCTCAGGCTCAGGCGTCGTGGCCGGAACCCGATCGATGAAATGACCATCGCGCAAGATCGAGACGGTGTCACCGATACGCGGGATCTCGTCGAGATGGTGGCTGATGAAGGCCATCGCCACACCATCGTTTTTGAGTTGTTCAACGATCTCGAATAGCTGGGTGATCTCTTTGCCAGTCAAAGCAGCGGTCGGCTCATCCAAGATGAGCACCTTGCTCTCCAATGACAGCGCGCGGGCGATTTCAACCAGCTGCTGCTTGGCGATACCCAGTTTTCCAACCGGGAGATCAATGTCGAGCGTAATCCCGATACGATCCAAGGCGGCCTGCGCCCGCTGACGTACAGCGCGGCGATCAATCATGCCCGCTTTCGTGGGGAAGCGGCCCAGCATGATGTTCTCGGCAATCGACATCGTCGGTACCAAGTTCAGTTCCTGGTGAATCGTGGCGATACCGCGACGTTCAGCATCTCGGGGGCCAGCAAGATGAACTGGTTTACCGTCGATGAGGACCTCGCCCTTATCTGGGTGATAGATACCCGACATCATCTTGATGAGCGTGGATTTTCCTGCGCCATTCTCGCCAAGGAGCACATGGACTTGCCCCGGCTCCAAGGTGAGCGTGACGTCATCAATGACACACACCGGCCCAAAGGATTTGGATACGTGATTAAGCGTGACTGTGGTCATGCGCGTTCCTTCTTCTGAGCGGCAGGGGCCGCAGTCGAGTCTCGGACGAGGAGACTGGTAGGGAGAACAACACTGTCGGGGTGTTCCCCCGCCATCGCTGCCCGGAGTAATGCAACTGCTTCATCAGCCATTGCGTCGATGTCTTGGGCAATCACAGTGAACCTCGGATTTGTCAGCCGCAAACCGGGCTGATCGTCGAAGGTAATCAAGCTGAGATCGTCAGGAATCTGGTAACCCTTGCGGGTAAGCGCTTCAAAAACCTCAGGAGTGTGCGGGCCGTAGGCCATGATGATGGCGCTGCACCCCTCGGCGAGCATCGCTTCAGCAGCCGCGACGGGGCCTTTTTTCGTGCCATCTTTGATGACGATTTCGTCGAAACGTCGGGATGCGTGCGTCTTGAATGCGCGACGGCGATCCTTAGCCGTCGATGTTTCCGACGGACCAGCGATGAGTCCGACATGACGGTGGCCCAGTTCAGCGAGATGATCGAGTGCTTCAACAATGCCCGATTCGGAATCGCTGTAAGCCGCCGGAACCTCAAACCCAGAAGCCAAACGATCAACAAAGACAGTGGGGATTCCGGCATCGACGATACGGCGCAAGGACTCTGACTGTGCCGACTGCGGCGCAATGATGAGCCCATCGATACGCAGGCTTTCTACGTGATCGAGGAAAGCGTCCTGCCCGGTGGTGTCTTCCGATGCGTTACCGAAGATGGTGACAAGTCCTTGGCTAGCCAACTGGGTCTGAATCCCATGTGCCAACCAGGCGAAGTGTGGGTTGCGAATATCAGAAACCAGAAGCCCGACGCTGCCAGTTTTCGCGTTACGTAGCGATTGGGCTAGGCGGTTTGGGCGGTAATCCAGTTCTTGGGCCGCTTTCTGCACCCGCTCGCTCGTCTCCGGGCGCACGTTCGTCATTCCCGCCAGAACCCGTGACGCAGTCGCAAGCGACACGTTCGCAGCTTTCGCGACATCGCGAATGGTGACGGTGGCAGACATGCAGGCAGGCTTTCTGTAAACGATTCCTGAAAACGTTTACAGAGTGCTCCCTTGCTCCCGCCTTTGTCAACATCTTCGGAGGTTTCTGCGTCTGCGTGTGAAGTGCCTAACATTCCGCGCATCAGTCCAGACACCCTTCACTCGCTGAAGTGCCATCAAAGAGCAGGTAGACTGGTCCCCAGGCGCGGAGAAACCGCGCCACTGTTACGAGGAGCCACATGGCCGTCCGCTCAGACCTTCGCAATGTCGCCATCATCGCCCATGTTGACCATGGCAAGACCACTCTGGTCGATGCCATGCTCTGGCAATCTGGCGCATTCCGCCAGGGCCAAGACGTCAATAATCGCGTGATGGACTCGATGGACCTGGAGCGCGAAAAGGGCATCACGATCCTTGCGAAGAACACTGCCGTCAAGCACACCATGACTGATGGCACTGAGATGGTCCTCAACATCATCGATACCCCAGGCCACGCCGATTTCGGTGGCGAGGTTGAGCGTGGACTCGAAATGGTCGACGGCGTGCTGCTGCTCGTCGATGCCTCCGAGGGCCCGCTCCCCCAGACCCGTTTCGTGCTGCGTAAGGCGCTGTCGAAAAAGCTGCCGATCGTGCTGGTCATCAACAAGGTTGACCGCTCAGACGCCCGCATCAAGGAAGTTATCGAAGAGACCTACGACCTGTTCATGGATCTTCTTGAAGAGGACGAGATGGATGTCTTGGACTTCCCCATCGTCTACTGCGCTGCTAAGGCCGGGCGCGCCTCGCTGAACCAGCCCGAGGACGGCGGCTTGCCTGACTCCGAAGATCTCCAGCCTCTCTTCGATGTCATCAACACCTACATCCCAGCCCCGGAGTACGATCCCGAAGCTCCGTTGCAGGCTCACGTCACCAACCTTGACGCCTCACCGTACCTTGGCCGCTTGGCCCTCGTGCGCGTAATGAATGGTGAGCTCAAGCGTGGCCAGAATGTCGCATGGATTA
>JBOFIQ010000098.1:0-3585 GCA_051650245.1 Propionibacteriaceae bacterium
GTGCGGGGCCTTGGCAACTATGTTGCCAAGGCCCCTCACGTTATTGCTTTAGAACATCAATGCCACTGCTGGATCAACGAGAATGTCAGCAACATCGCGCAGGAACTTCGAGCCCTGCTCACCGTCGATGAGACGGTGATCGAAGCTGAGCGCCAACGTCGCGACCCACCGTGGTTCAATCCGCTCAGCAGCGCCAGTACCCACCACCCACGGCTTACGCGTGATCTGACCCATGGCCAGAATCGCCGACTCATTGCCGTTGATGATCGGGGTGCCAGCGTCCATACCGAACGGGCCAACATTGGTGATCGTGAAGGTGCCACCGGAGTAATCAGCTGGCTGCAACTTGCCTTCCTTGGCAACCGTCACGATGCCGTTAATGGCGTCGTTGAGCTGCTGGAGATCCATCGCCTGGGCACCCTTGATATTAGGAACCATGAGGCCGCGGGGGGTAGCTGCGGCAATACCCAGATTGACGTCACCGTGGTAGACGATCTCCTGAGCAGCCTCATCCCAACTGGAGTTGATCGACGGCTGACGCTTCATGGCAATGGTGCAGGCCTTGGCGTAGATGAGCATCGGCGAGACCTTGCCACCACGGAACTCGCGGCGAGCCTTGAGCCGCTCGACCAGTTCCATCGTGCCAGTGACGTCGATCTCGACCCATTCGGTCACGTGCGGCTTGGTGAAAGCTGAATCAACCATCGCCTTCGCCGTTACCTTGCGCACACCCTTGATCGGCTCACGACGATCTTCAAGCGCCACACGGGTAGTCGCCATCGCGGCAGGTGCAACAGCCGCTGCCACCGGAGCTGCCACCGGAGCTGCAACCGCAGCGCCACCGGCCGCGAACTGCTGCACGTCGTCACGAGTCACCACACCAGCGGCACCAGTGCCCACGACCTGAGCCAGATCAATACCGAGATCCTTGGCCAGTTTGCGGACCGGAGGCTTAGCCAGCGGACGGTTCACGGTATCGACATGCGATGTGGCCTGTACAGCAGGCACATTCGGCGAAGCGAAAGACGCATTGACTGCCGGGGTTGCTGCTTGCGGCTCACGGCCACGACGAGCGCGACGAGCAGTGCCGCCCTCCTTCGAGCCGTAGCCCACGAGGTTCGCGCCGCCGCTCTCTGTCGTCGTGTCAGCGCTAGGAGCGACCGGAGCTGCGACCGCAGCCGGAGCAGTCCCGTCATCAATCATGACAATCGGACTACCGACAGCGACCTCTTCGCCTTCTGCCGCCAAGATCTTGACGATCTTGCCAGTCCAGGGGCTAGGCAACTCGACCAAGGACTTCGCCGTCTCAATCTCGACGATGATGTCATTGACCTTAACCGCGTCACCTTCCTTAACCCGCCACGTCGTGATCGTGGCCTCAGTGAGGCCTTCACCAGGATCAGGAAGGTTAAAGGCCTTGCCAGCACCACCAGCAACGCCAGCACTCGGGGCCTTCACCGGAGCAACAGGTGCCGCTACGGGGGCTGCTACTGCTGCCGGAGCAGCAGGTGCTGATGCCTCAGCCGCAGGGCCAGTACCATCGTCAATGAGCACGATAACCGCGCCCACCTGCGCCTCAACACCAGGCTGAGCCACGATCTTGTGAATCGTGCCCGTAACCGGGCTAGGCAGCTCGACCAGCGACTTCGCCGTCTCAATCTCAACGATGATGTCATTGACCTTGACCGCGTCACCTTCCTTGACCTTCCAGTCAACGATGGTGGCTTCGGTCAAGCCTTCGCCCGGATCGGGGAGTTTATATTCCTTCATGCTGACTCCTTAGTAGGCCAAAGAACGATCGACAGCGTCCAGAATGCGGTCCAGGTTCGGGAGCCATTCCTCCTCGATCTTGGACGGCGGGTAAGGCGTATCGAAACCAGTGACCCGGAGCACCGGAGCTTCCAGGTGGTAGAAGCAATCCTCCTGCAGACGGGCCGCAATTTCTGCACCCAGGCCCCATGACTGCTGCGCCTCGTGTACCACGATGCCGTGGCCAGTCTTCTTCAACGACGCCTCAATAGTGTCCATATCGAGCGGCGAGAGCGTACGCAGATCGACAACCTCAATGCTGGTGCCCTCGGCCTCGGCAGCCTGAGCCGTCTGCAGACAGGTCTTGACCATCGGGCCGTGGGTGAACAGCGTCAGATCAGAGCCTTCACGCACAACCGCAGCACGCCACAGATCCATCGGAGCGGACTCGGTATTAACCTCGCCCTTTTCGTAGTAGCGACGCTTCGGCTCGAAGAAGATCACCGGATCATCCGTCGCGATGGACTGCTGAATCATCCAGTACGCATCATTCGGGTTCGAGCAGGACACAACCTTGAGGCCCGGGGTATGGCAGAAGTACGCCTCTGGCGACTCCGAGTGATGCTCAACAGCACCGATACCGCCACCGCACGGAATACGCACGACGATCGGCATCTTCATGCGACCCTCGGTACGGTTGTGCATCTTCGCAACCTGGTTGATGATCTGGTCAAAGGCCGGGAATACGAAGCCATCGAACTGCATTTCACACACAGTGCGGTAGCCGCGCATAGCCATACCGACGGCGGTGCCGACGATAGCTGACTCCGCGAGCGGGGAATCGATGATGCGGTCGGGACCAAAATCCTTCTGCAAGCCCTCTGTGATACGGAATACGCCACCGAGCGCACCGATATCTTCGCCAGCGACGAGAACCTTCGGGTTATCTTCCAGAGCGCGGCGCAGGCCGGCATTGATCGCCTTGCCGATAGTCATGGTGGTCATTACTTGGCCTCCTCAGCAAACGATGCCTCAAGCTCGGCGTAGTCAGCATGCTGACGCTCAAGCAGTGAGGTCTTCTCGGCGTAGACGTTCTCAAAGACTGAGTCCATCGACGGGTTGGTTAGTGACTTGCAGGTCTGGCGAATCTGCTCACCAAGATCATCAGCATCAGCCTCGATCTGAGCCAGCCATGCCTCATCGATAGCGCCCTGGTTGAGCAGGTAGCGCTTGACTCGATCAATCGGATCACGATGAGCCCAGGCGTCCTGCTCGTCCTTAGAGCGGTACTTGCTGGGATCGTCAGACGTGGTGTGCGCACCCATACGGTAGGTGAAGCACTCCACCAACGCCGGGCCCTGGCCCGAACGTGCGCGCTCCATGGCCCACGACGTCACCGCATGCACGGCGAGAACGTCGTTGCCATCGACCTGAACGCCGGGCATACCGAAGCCCTGAGCACGCAGGTACAGCGCCTGACGCGACTGGAGCGACACTGGCTCCGAGATTGCCCACTGGTTATTGGAGATCAAGAAGACCACCGGAGCCTGGTACGAGTTCGCGAAAACAAAGGCCTCGTTCACGTCGCCCTGGGAGATCGCACCGTCGCCACAGAAGGACAACACTGCCGCATTCTGGCTGGCGTCGGGATTGCCAACCATGCCGTCCTTAGTCAGACCCATGGCGTACCCGGTCGCGTGCAGCGCCTGGGCGCCGATGATGACCGTGTAGTGGTTCATGCGCTTCTCTTCGGAGTTCCACGACGTTGCCATCGTGGTTCCGCGGAACTTGGCCAGCATCTCTGCCGGGGTGATGCCCAGCGCCCAGGCAACACCA
>JBOFIQ010000099.1:0-1363 GCA_051650245.1 Propionibacteriaceae bacterium
CGGGCTCGAGCGCGCCACATACTCTAACCTGGACCAAGCAACCCGATCTGCTTGGACAGATGGCATGATTCCGCTCTACGCCGCTTTCGCCCGTTCGCTTACAGCACAGCTGCTCCCGGACTTCCCGGAGACACAACCGGGCGATTACCTCGAGTGGGACACGAGCAACATCCCTGCCCTACAAAGCGACCTAAACGAGGATTCGGAGCGAGCGGAGAGATTGTACAAGGCTGGCATCATCGACCAAGCACCCGCGAAGCGCATCAGTGGGATTACGCCTGGACCGGAGGACGAGGGGCGATACTTCCCAAGTGCGCAACCTGCGCCGATTATTGACCTGTCATCGATGCCGGTAGGACAGCCAGTGCGCACAGCGCAAGAGATTGCCGCACTCGTGACAAGCGCAGGCACGCTTATTCGCTCAGGATTCGCACCAGAGGCAGCGCTCGCAGCTGTCGGGCTCGACCCGATACAGCACCTTGGCTTGCTACCGGTCACGGTCCAGACAGAGTCGAAGGCATTGCAACTCGAACCAGGAGAAGAGCAGGGCCTCAAGTATTACCCGACTGACTCAATGCGCAATGCAGCAAAGCGCGCACTCGCATGGCGTGAGGCTGGCAACAAGGGCGGGACGCTGGTCGGTTTACGTCGCGCAAATCAGTTGGTGAACGGAGACAAGTTGTCCGAAGACACCATCCTCCGGATGCACTCGTTTTTCAGCAGGCACGAAGTCGACAAGCAAGCCGAAGGTTTTCATTCAGGTGAGCCTGGATTCCCGAGCCCTGGTCGTGTGGCGTGGGATCTCTGGGGCGGAGACAGCGGACAAAGCTGGGCGCGCAACCTTGCACGCAAGATTGTAGACCAAGCCGACGAGACCAAGAGCGCGACACACCCCGTATATGGATGGGAGCTCGATGCCGACACTCTATGAGGTAGCCGAGGTCTACCGCCAGAGGATGCTCCGGCGTGAGGCGTCGGTTGTCAAGGAGATACGGGACACGTACATGGACAGCATGTCCGATGTGCTTGCGCGTTTATCCGCCGTGACCAAGGCCATTGAGGACGAGCTGGTGAGCGAGGGCGTACTGATTTCTGACCGCCTCGACCTACTGCAGATGTACCAAGAACGCCTCGAGTCGCTCGCCGAGCAGATGAGCGCAAAGGTCACCGAGTACGGCATCGATGCCGCCAAGCGTGCGACAGATGCGCAGCGGGGCGGGTTGCAACTTGCACTTGACATGCAGACCGACCCAATCAGACCCGGCATGGGATTGCCGTCGAATGTCTCAATCTCGCGCGTGTGGAACGCCATCGATGAGCAGGGCGTTGAGTTCGCGCTCGGTTTCGCGGCTGACGGCTCACC
>JBOFIQ010000100.1:0-1723 GCA_051650245.1 Propionibacteriaceae bacterium
GACGCTGGGTCAGACAGGGCCGCAGTGGGCTCCAATCGCTGAATAAGCACAACTACATACACATCATTGTGGGGGTAGAGCCAGATGGCTCTACCCCCACAATGATGTGTGCTGCATTAATGGCATTGCGTGGAATGAGGGTCATCGATCAAGACCCCGACATGTTCATGTAAAGAGCCAAGCCCGTAGGCCTGCTCCAAGTTTTCCTGAGTGAGGACGTTTTCGGGGGAGCCAGCAGCAAGGACCCGTCCCGACATCAAGATCACTCGGTCACAGGCTCGCGCTTCATCGAGGGCATGGGTCGTCATGATGACTGAACAGCCGGTGTGGTTCTCGTGGTGAATGATGTCGTCGATGATGCGTGCTGAGCGTAGGTCGAGGCCGGTGAGCGGTTCATCGAGCAACAAGATCGAATGTTCCTGGCAGATACCTTGGGCGACGTAGACGCGCTGGCGCTGACCACCGGATAGTTCTCCGAGGTGGCGCTTGGCCAAGTCACCGAGTTCGAGTGCGTCAATAGCAGCATCGACGGCCTTGCGGTCCTCGCGGGTGACCCTGCCGAACCAGCCACGCTTGCTGTAACGGCCCATCGTGACAGCCTCGCGCACGGTGATGGGCACGCCAACAGGAACCGTCATGGATTGCAACACATAGGCAACACCGCCACGGTGGCGTCGAGGGTCATGGCCATCAACGAGTAATGATCCTGCTGAGACGGGGAGTAAGCCCCCGAGCGCGTGCAGCAAGGTTGATTTTCCCGAACCGTTGGGGCCGATAATTGCGGTAACTCCACCACGGTCGAGGTCAAAACTTGATTCAGTCACGGCGACGGTGTCGCCGTATTGGAGTACGACGTCGCGGGCTTCAATGACAGCGTTCATCGGTTGAGCCCTCCTTGTGCTGAGTTTGTTGCTCGTCGGGCCCGTATTCGAGCAACGAGTTCACGAGTCCCGAGTACGAGAAAGAACATCGCCACGGGTAGCACTGACATTGAGGCAGAAGCGGCTGTTCCGGCGTGATAACTCAGGATCAGGCCAGCGACAACGGACACGATGGAAATACCTAGTGACCAGGCCATCATGGTGGGCACGGTTCGCGAGATGAGTGAGGCAGTGGCTGGTGGACCAACCATGAGACCAAAGACCAACATCGTGCCGATGGAACGGAAACTCCCGATCACGGCGATAGCAACCAGTGCGAGCAAGATGGCATGGGTAAGCCCGGGTTTCATGCCGAGCGATTCAGCCTTGTTGTGGTCGAAGGAAAGAGCAAGCAAGGGCCGGTAGAGCACGATTGAGCCGAGAACGACGATGACGGCAAGGATCGCTTCTTGGATAAGGTCGCTGTGGGTCACGCCGAGTGCGTCGCCGAAGAGAATAGACGTCAGTGAGCCGGTATAGGCCGATGATTTTGAGATCATGATGACGCCCAGGCCAAGCATGCCGACAAAGAGCAAACCGATTGCGGTGTCTTCTTTGAGTGCAGTTTGGCGATGGACCACCTCGATTCCCGCGATCATGACCAGGGTTGCCAGCGCTGCCCCCAGCAATGGATTGAAATCGAAAACGACTGCTGCGGCGATACCAGGTAATACGCCGTGAACGAAGGCGTCGCCAAAGAAGCTCATGCCGCGTAGCACCAGCCAGACGCCGACGGTGGAGGCCATGATTGCAGCGATCACACCGCCTAAGAGGGCACGCTGCTGGAAGCCGAGCAGGAAGGG
>JBOFIQ010000101.1:0-1330 GCA_051650245.1 Propionibacteriaceae bacterium
CCTCATGCAGATCGGTGATGGCGTCAAACTTATTGACCTCGGCGGCGTCCGCAGCATCGGCGATGAGGAATCAACGCTCTACGGCACCGTGGGTTATCAGGCTTCTGAAGTTGCCAGCCAAGGCCCCAGCATTGCGTCTGATCTCTACACCATCGGGCGTACATTACTCGTCTTGTGTAGCGAGTTTAGGGGCTACCAAAGCACCTACCAGTTCACGATTCCAGCCCCTGCAGAGCTGCCGCTGTTAGGCCAGTATGACTCGCTCTACCGCTTGTTGCTCAAATGCTGTGCGCCCGATCCACATGATCGTTTCACCTCGACTGAGGAACTTGGAGTGCAGTTGCTGGGGGTGCTGCGTGAAGTCGTCGCCAGCAAGGTCTCTGGTATTGCTGCTACGTCGAATCAGTCGCAGTTATTCCAGCCGCCCACCATTGGCGGTGATCTCTTCGATTGGACTCAGCTCCCTGAGCTCAAACTCAATAGCACTGATCCCCAATATGGCTGGCTGACCTCGCTCGACATTGACGATCCACGTGAGCGCTTACGGGCTTTGGATAATGCTCCAGAGCGAACAGTTGAGGTCAATATCGCGAGGGCACAGTGTGCACTACGCACTGGCGACACCGAATTACTTGCCACGATTCAAGCAGATGTTCTCAGCGCTGATCCGTGGGAATGGCGAGCGGTATGGCTCCAAGGCCTGGCTGCACTATCGCACCACGATGTAGCGACGGCGCAATCCTCCTTCAATGCTGTTTATGGGCAGATTCCTGGCGAGTTAGCTCCTAAGCTGGCATTGGCGGTTGCGTGTGAACTAGGTTCTGAACTTGATGTAGCGGAAACTCTCTACGCGATTTGCGCTTCAACTGATGCTAACTTCGTCACCCCTGCTGGCTTTGGTCTGGCCCGGATACGCGCCAAGCGCGGAGATCTCTCCGCTGCGATGGCAGCATTGGACATGATTCCGGTGACATCTCGTGGTTATAACGAAGCACGGCGACTCAAAGTCCAGCATCTCGTCGATATGGGAGTGGGACTGGCTGACCTGAGCACAGCGAAAACTGTCGTCGACGATTCCCGAATCAGCCCCGAGCAGCAGTCGCGCTATAGCGTCACTATTTTTGAGCGAGCGCTCGACCTCGTGCGCCACCATGGTGACATGCCTTCACTTCAGATCGGCGATGTGCGCGCAAGTGAGGCCACGTTGCGGTCACGGCTATCGCAGGAATATCGTACGTTAGCTCGGCTTGTGACTGATCCTGCTGAACGGGTCAGTTTGATCGATAAGGCCAATCAGACCAAGAAATGGAGCATCGTATGAGCGAGAACA
>JBOFIQ010000102.1:0-1250 GCA_051650245.1 Propionibacteriaceae bacterium
TTCCTCTGGGGGCCGCCAGGTGTAGGTAAGACCACGATTGCTGCTGTCGCAGCACACAGTTCGCAAGCCCGATTCGTTGAGATCTCTGCAGTAACTGCGGGTGTGAAAGAGGTGCGGGCACAGCTCGAACTTGCCCGACGTAATTTGGCTCGGGGCGAGCGGACCGTCTTGTTTATCGACGAGGTTCACAGATTCTCTAAAGCCCAGCAAGATGTCTTGCTTCCGGCAGTAGAAAATCGTCTGGTCACCCTCATCGCTGCCACCACCGAGAATCCCAGCTTCAGCGTGATCGCTCCGCTGCTATCACGCTCAACATTATTGACGCTTCGGCCCTTATCTGATGCTGATCTCCAGGTGCTCATCACGCGGGCTTTAACTGACCCGCGAGGGTTAAATGCGCAATGTGAACTCACCGCTGACGCACAGGCTGACATCATTCGTTTTGCCTCTGGGGATGCACGGCGCTTATTGACGATTCTCGAAGAAGCCGCAGCAAGCGCTCACGCTGTGGGCACTCATGTCATTGACGCCCATGCTGTTGAATCAGCCGTCGATAAGGCCGTCGTGCGCTATGACCGAGCTGGCGACCAGCACTATGACGTCATCAGCGCCTTCATTAAATCTATTCGCGGCTCCGACGTCGATGCCGCGTTGCACTATCTGGCTCGCATGTTGGAGGCGGGGGAGGACCCTCGCTTTGTGGCACGTCGACTCATCATCAGCGCCAGTGAAGATATCGGCATGGCAGCGCCCTCTGTGCTCCAGACCTGCGTCGCAGCGGCTCAGGCAGTGCAACTCATCGGTATGCCTGAGGCTCGGATTACGTTGGCCCACGCCACCGTTGCAGCGGCGCTAGCGCCGAAATCTAACGCGGTGATTACTGCTATTGACAGTGCAATTGCCGACGTACGCGCTGGAAAATCTGGTGAAGTACCGGCTCATCTTCGTGATGCCCATTATCCCGGAGCGAGCAGCCTGGGACACGGCACGACCTATGTCTATCCCCATGACCTACCCACCGGGGTGGCAGCCCAGCAATATCTCCCTGATTCGCTGAGCCATGCTCGCTATTTTCACCCCACCGGACATGGCAATGAGGCCCACGTGACAAGCACGCTTGCTGAGATCACCAGATTGTTGGGAAAAAAGCACTAATCTTGGTGGTCTTATGAAGACTTCTGAGATCCGTCGTCGCTACATCGACTTCTTCGTTCGCCACGACCACGCCGCTGTCCCGAGTGCATCACTGG
>JBOFIQ010000103.1:0-1041 GCA_051650245.1 Propionibacteriaceae bacterium
AATGAAGTGGGTCACGGCTGCTTGAAACGTTGAGTCGATCAGGATGTCGACTTCTTCATCGGTGCGGCCCAAGTTGCCGTACATCGTGCGAGCGAACACACCGCGCAACGAAGTTTCTGCCACGTGCTGCTCAAGAGCAATCGTTACGGTCTTGCGTGCGGCGAACAGAGACGCGACAAAGTACGCGAGCCCAGTTAGCACAACCAAGATCGCAAGATGCAACTTGCCGTTGGCAACAAGCGCAGTGTGCGCGATTGTAAGCACCGCGTACAATGATGCGCCGACAGCGGGATAAAAGGCATGTAGGTAATGAGGGAGCTTGAGTTTCATTTTGGTTTCTCCGTGGTGTGAATTCTATGAAGGGCACTACAGTGAGTGCCCTTGGTGGAATTAACGTGGAGTGGATGCCTCAATGGTGAAGGCCATGACGTTCGGGTTGGGGCTGCGCACTGCGGCGACCAGCCAGTAGATGGATTGCTCAGGAACCTTGATCGCCCACACCATGTTGAGTGCGGGTTTGGTAGAGGTCACCTGCGCCAGTCGCTTGAAGTCGTTGATCGTCTTCAGCGCACGCGGGCACATCGGCTCGTTGCGGCCAGCTTCCATATGCGCCAGCGCATCGCAGATGTCAGCCGCGTGAGAGATGGGGCCGCTGTAGGCCAGCACCATCTGGTAATCGCCGTCGCCGCCACAGTCGGACGTCACGTCAGCAGCAACCACAAGGTTCGGTGCGCCGTCGATGGGTGGCACGTCGCGCAACACCAAGTCGTGGAACTTGAACCCGAGGCGAGCCGTCAGGGAGTCGAGTACAGGTTGAACTTCGCCCATCGCCAGACGGTAGCCGGAAACGCCAGTGTGCATGGTCATAATCATCTTGAATTCCTCATTGGGAGTAGGTAGGGGACAGCCCCCTACCTTGCATACAGTGTACCAAATGAGCGAGCAACGTTCTAGTCCGCGTTTCGTCAGTCGCAGGTAGAGCGTAGTGCGTAGCGCACGCGAATAAGCAAAAGGGCAAGCACCAAGCCGTGCACCATTGCA
>JBOFIQ010000104.1:0-6114 GCA_051650245.1 Propionibacteriaceae bacterium
AATTGAATACCTTGGATAGTGCCGCTAGGCCAGCAAGCATTGCGCTCATATCCGGAAGGTTGATAGCGCCAGACTGCACGGCGAGACGAAAATACTGATCGGCAATTTTCCCCACAACCTTCGGCGATGAAGCGATCTCTTGAGTGATGCTGTCAAGATCAATGCCAGCAAGCTGATCGAGATGGTTGAGAAATGCGGCCCCATCATCCTTGCTAAACCCGTTGCGCTGCGCCAGAGGTGCGAGCAACTCCAGCAGTCGATCTCGATCCACCTGGCTCTGCCTGCAAGCATCTCGGTAGGCATCTGCCACAGTGGAGAGATCTTCATGTGATTCAATAAGGTCCGCAATAGTCCTCTCACGGGTAGTAGCAGGTAGCCCATCGACGACAACAACGTCGTGGCTAGAAAGCTCACGGGCGCGAAATTTAATATCCGGTTTTTGCGTCTGCCGTCGCTCTATGGTCGTGAACGTAAAGGCCGTGGCGCGGAAATCTCCAATGCCATGCAGATTGGCTGCCGTTGCCAGAGAAATGATGACTCCTGCGGGGCCATCAGATAGACGCTCATATGCAACTCGCTCGGGGTCAGCGGAAAGCCATGCGGCCCGCAGGTCATCGAGGTGATGCGATGGGGAGCCTCCGTCGCGATACACGCCATGGACGAGACGAACCAGATCTCCGGAATTGACAAAGCGTGTCAGCTGCATGTGGCTTACTCCACGATCAAGGGCCTGTCTGGATGTCACCAGCCCCCACTGAGACTCTGTAATCTCAGCCAGAGCACGCCTCGCCTCGCTTTCCTTCATGCTTGGATACTAACATCTTAGATGTTAGTATCCAAGCTATTATCGCCGACCGAATCACACATACCATTGGTCATTCCCTGTCTAGGCCGGCCGCGCTTAGGGGATTAAACACTCCCAACCCTGCCCCAGCACTTTGTTTGTCCAATACAGTTGCTGAGACCATATCCATGAGCCGCTAGCCGTCTCGGACACCACCGAAACTGCTAGGGTTTGTGACCTATTACACAGATATTTCACGGAGGCGATCGTGGGCAGAGAACTCGTTCTGATTGGTATCGGCTCGGGCGACCCCAACTGGGTGACGCTAGAAGCTGTCCAGGCCATCAAAGACATCGACGTTCTCTTCGTCGTACTCAAAGAAGACGAATACGACGACCTCGTCGAAGCCCGTCGTGTCGTCATCAACCGCCACCGGGAGACTCCACTAAAAACAGTGGAATTGCGCGACCCAAAGCGCCCCTGGCGCACTACCCCTGACTACAAGGCAGCCGTCAAACTGTGGCGTGAGCAGCGCCGCGAACTGTGGAGCAAGGCTATTGCAGACCACCTTGGCGACGGTGGCCGTGCAGGTTTCCTCATCTGGGGCGACCCAAGCCTCTACGAATCAACGCTCGCTATCGTCAAAGAAGTTCAGTCCGACGAGCTTGCCGCGTCTGGATCCACCTTTGGCCTGCGAGTACTCCCAGGGATTAGTTGCGTTCTCGCACTGGCTGCCCGCCACCAGATCCCGCTCAACCGCCAAGGCAAGGGCGTTCAGATCACACCGGCCCGTCTCCTTCAAGAAGGTCTCCCCGAAGGCATGGACGACGCGGTAGTCATGCTTGATGGCAAGCAAACGTTCAGCCTCATCGATCCCACCGGTATTGATATCTACTGGGGCGCTTACCTGGGCACTAGCGACGAAATCCTCATCAGCGGGCCGCTCGAAGAGAAGCGCGACGAGATCTTGCGGGTACGCGCAGACGCCGCACAGCGCAAGGGCTGGATGTTCGACACCTACTTGCTACGTCGCCGCTGAGGTAACTCGACATGCTGAGCGACGATGCTTTCATCGTCGCTCAGCGCGGTTTTGACGTCAGCCTGACGCCCGCGAGCGCCGCTACGATCACGATGGCAGCCCCTAGCCACTGTATCCAGGTCAGCCGTAGCTCAAGCCAGATAACACTAGCCAGAAGCGCCCAGACCGCCTCCGTCATCGACGTCAGCGAGGCCGTCGCCGCTCCGATGTAGGTCATGCCTTCGTACAGTAGCCAGACCGCTGCAATCGTGCAGACGAGGCCCAATAACGCCACAGCCAGCCAACCGGCTTTCCCTGCTGGCATGCTGAGTTGCCCAGTGACCCCACCCGTCGCAGCGAAGGCCACTGCTGTTCCGAGAAAGGTCCCCGCAGCCAAGGTCCGTGATGGAACTAACGGGGCCACGACATCAACTGCTAAGAGGTACACCGCGTATTCCAGCCCGCAGGCGAACCCGATTCCTAGACCCACCATCGACAGTGCTTCCGTCGGCCCCAGCGTCAATGCGATACCTACCAACGCCACGGCGAGAACCACCGGAATCCACCAACTCCAGCGCTGCCGTCGCAAAGCCACCGCGCCGAAACAGACAAAAACGGGATAGAGGTGCAAGAGCAATGTCGCAAGCGCTGGTCCTGCCTGATAGACCGCGTTCATGTAGAGCACCGCTTGTAACGGGGATAGCACCAACCCAACGACGAGCAATCCCGCTACCCCGCGCCGCGACGGACGCCATCGGTCGCGCCAGATCGCATAGGGCAAGAACACCGAAGCGGCAATGATGTAACGCCAGGTGAGCGTCATGATGTTGCTCATACCTGTTGCGCGAGCATTGGTAAGGAATACCGGAAGAAAACCAAATGATGCCGCTGAACCCAGCACCAACACATACCCCCACAGTGCTGCTCGTGATCGCACCAAGCGTTGTCCCCACATCAGCGACGTGCCGCCGCTAAAGCCCGGTCGGGGTAGTTCGTGATGAGCGCATCCACCCCTTGGGCAACAACCCAAGCGATATCGTCAGGCTCATTAACCGTCCACGGATGAACTCTAAGCCCCGCAGCATGAGCTTGTTCGACGTAGCCAGAAAGCCGGAGTAGCTTCCAGTGCGGATGTAGTGCCGCCGCCCCTACCGTCTTGGCATACTGCCAAGGTTCATACATGAGGTCCGTGCTCAGCACCCCCAATGGGAGCGGTGCCAGTTCCCGAACCGTCGCAAGGCTGTAGTGATTAAACGATAACACCACAACCCGTTCCTGCATGTCATAGGCATCGATGAGATCGACAACGAGCTGTTCCATCCCCGGATAGAGTTCCACCGAGTTTTTCAATTCGACGTTAATCAGCAACCGAGTAGGTTTGAGCAGCGCAAAAACCTCGTCCAGCAGCGGCACTCCCGCACCCCGACCAGTGTCCGTGGCGGCTAACTGAGCAGCGGTGAAATCTTGAACCGGACCATGGGCATTTGTGGTGCGGTCTAGGGTCTCATCATGGATGACGACGACCTGCCCATCAGCAGAGAGTTGAACATCAAGTTCAACACCATCAGCGCCCATTGCTGCAGCCAGCTCGAACGCTGCCACAGTATTTTCCGGTGCATACCCGCTGGCCCCACGATGGCCCCAAACCGCCGTGGTCACTGGAGTTCGCGGTGAGCCTGTGCAATCGCGAGGAACTGCTCTGCCAACGCCCGCGAGGTGCGAATCGTCGTCGATTCCTGAGCCCGAACCTCGGCAGCGACCGCTTCTGGGGTTAGACCGCCAGGAATCTCTGGTTGCTTCTCATCAGGCTTCTCAACGGTCCAGTCATCGAACGTCTCAGGGCTGCACTCTGGGTGGAATTGCACACCCCAAGCCAGCGGCGCGAAACGTACAGCCTGAATATGACCATCAGTCGGGGCGGTCGCGAGGACCACAGCCCCCTCTGGCAACCGCGTGACGGCATCGTAGTTGTACTGGACCTGGCACGCCCCGGGAGCAACGACCTGAAGTAACGCATCCTCAAATGCCTCGGGCAGCAGCCCCAACTCAGTGAGTCCAATGGACGGGGCTTCCTTGGTGCACACGTCGCCACCAAGCGCGATAGTGGCGAGCTGGTGACCCAAGCAGATACCGAGGAAGGGGACGCCCTTCGCTATCGCTTCCTTGATGAGTTCGCGAGTCTGCGGGAGCCAGGTGTTTTCAGCGTCCGAGGTGCAGTTCATGCCGCCACCAAAGACGACGAAGGCATCAACATCGGCAGGCAGCGACGTCGGCATTGGGTCTTTCTTGCCGTGGACGACATCAAGCCGCACACCTGCCTCACGCCACCACTGCCCAAAGTAATCCGGGCTGCAGTTGTCCTCATGCTGAATCAGGAGAAATCGCGTCATGTTCTGAAGCCTAGCGACCCATGACGTTATGCGCGACGGCTGTCCCTTAGCTCAGGCCCAGTTCCTGCACAACAGCGCCGATACGGGCCTGATCGCTGGCGCTGAGCGGCTGGATCGGCAGCGGCAGACATCCAGGCTGAACTAGCCCAAGCTGCTGTGCAATGACGGCAACGACTCGGAAACTCCCGTCGAACTCTGCGAACAGATCCCACAATGGCGCTAACCGCTCCGATTGCGCCACAGCAACATCAGCCTGGCCAGCTTGTGCAGCTCGGGTCAGTTCCAATGCCACCTGTGGCACGGTGCCGCCAAGGACGGAATACCACAGTTCGCAACCCGCGTTGAGTCCCGCTGCGGCACAAGAATCCCCCGATATCCCCACCGTGACCTGGTCTGGGATGACCGCACGGATGGCTGCCACGTGGGATTGAGCGGCGGCCTGGTCCGCTGGCACCCCCGGAATCTTGATCGACGCGATCCCGGGCAACTGCGCAACCTCGGCGTACAGATCATTGGTGAAGGTGACGTGAGTCGTCCCCGGATTGTCATAGACGATGACCGGTAGATCCGTGTACTCGCTGACGCTGCGGAATAGCCCGACAACGTCGCGCTCGGTCAATGGCTGGTAGCTCATCGGGGCTAGGAGGAGCCCCGATGCCCCCGCTTTAACCGCTGCGTCGATATGCGTAAAGACCTGCGACGTTCGCAACGCACCGACCCCGATAATGACCGGGATTCCAGCCGCATGTTCGACGGCCAGATGTGCGACCCGAGCACGTTCTGACGCACTGAGATAGGCGTATGAGCCAGTCGAACCAAGAGCCGTAATCGAATCGACGCCCGCCAGCACTAGACGCTTCATCAGAGCACTAAATGCCGCCTCGTCAAGGTAATCGTGGTGAAGCGGGGTCAGCGGAAAAGCGCTAAGACCGGCGAAGGTGCTTGTCATGATCTGGTTTACGCCCGGATCAGACGTTGTGCCACGCGAAGTTGCGGTCCTGCTTCAGCCAGAGCGGCGAGGAGGGCTTTCCCGGCTTCTGCTAACTGAGCATCGGTAACAGGGTCTAGCGCATCCATGATGAAGAAGGCCGTCGTTGTGTCATCAGTGAGGCCCGTACGACGGCACTGCCTCCAGTTCCAACGTCGACACGTCACTCCGGCCTCGTCTTGCCAGATGACTTCGCCAGGCTCGGGTTGTTCCATCACTGTTTCCCCGTTGGCTGCAGTATCAAATTGTTCTGTCCCGCGAGCGCGAAGTAGCCGAGCTGCGCCTACGTACTCGGTGAGATCCTCACCGCCCAACGGCAACTGGTGAATCACAGAGATCGCGTTATAGGCGTCGGTTAGCGCATTGATTCGCGGTAATCCATTTTCTGCTCGACGGGTGAGCGCTTCAAGGCTATTTCGGGTACGTTGCGGTTTCGCACCGAAGGCACGATACGCCTCTCGCCACGCTGCAATATGGGGTAGCTCCTCCACCGGGCTAGCGGCAAGCAGGGCACGAGCATGATTTTCTGCCTGGGCAATGAGTTCTGCACCCGCAGTTGATTCCATAAATGCCGGGCTAATCCCCTCGACCACAAGCAAGAGCACTCGATAATCTGGCCGGAGCTCGAAAATCTCTGGGTCCACGGTGCATGCGGCAAGGAATGTTTCAAGGTTGCGCTGATTAGCCATTGGGTAGCTCCACTCACGGGTGAGTTCAGATACAGCTTCTAGTTCAACTCCACACTACTCACTCTCGTGCCAGGAGTTGCGGCAATGGCAATCGACGTACCAACGTCGAGCACAGCAGCGAAATCACTATGGCAATTACGATCACCAGGCCAGCCAAGGTCAACGCCACCGGAATCGCTGCGTTAATCGCCTGGCCGGAAAGACTATGCGCTAGCCACAGCCCCAGCCCCGCTCCCAGCGTCGCG
>JBOFIQ010000105.1:0-3369 GCA_051650245.1 Propionibacteriaceae bacterium
TCTCGAACACATCGATATCGCTCACAGCAATCCCCTGCTTGGCCGCAGCAGCCTTAATCGCCTGCGCTGGCTGCAACTGCAAGGTGGAGTCGGGACCTGCAACATTGCCGTAGGCACCGATCTTGGCCAACACTGTGCAGCCAAGTTCAGCGGCTTTTGCTTCCGACATGATGACAAGCGCACAGCCACCGTCTGAAATCGGTGACGACTGTCCAGCAGTGATCGTGCCATCCTTGGCAAATGCCGGACGGAGCTTGGCTAAGGAGTCGAGGGTGGTATCGCCACGCACGCCTTCATCCGTTGCGAACATGACCGGGTCACCCTTGCGCTGTGGAATCGCCACCGGAACGATCTCATCAG
Source organism: Propionibacteriaceae bacterium (assembly GCA_051650245.1). GTDB lineage: Bacteria > Actinomycetota > Actinomycetes > Propionibacteriales > Propionibacteriaceae > JBOFIQ01. Next base: position 361 of record JBOFIQ010000105.1, read on the forward strand.
CAAAGATCCCCTGCTCTTGGGCAAGGGCTGCGCGCTGATGCGAACGAACACCAAAAGCATCTTGTTCTTCACGAGTAACTGAACCGCCGTTGGCGGTCTCGGTCAGCAAGCCCATGGCCTGATCGGTGAAGTAATCCCACAAGCCGTCGTTGGCCATGGTGTCCTTCATCGTGACGTCGCCGTACTTGTAGCCATCCCGCGATTTCGGCAAGTAATGAGGCGCGTTAGTCATAGATTCCATGCCACCGGCGATCACGACGTCAGCATCTCCGGCGCGGATCATGGAATCTGCCATGGCAATGGCAGCGATACCAGACAAGCAGACCTTGTTGATGGTGATCGTCGGAACGCTCATTGGCAGACCGGCATTCGTAGCAGCGATCCGGGCGGGGTTTTGACCGCATCCGGCCTGAATAACCTGCCCCATGATGACGTAATCAACCTGCGCACCAGCGATGCCAGCCTTGTCCATGGCACCCTTGATAGCAAAGCCACCAAGGTCCATTGCCGAGAATCCCTTAAGCGAACCAAGCAGCTTACCCATGCCGGTACGGGCACCAGCGACGATGACAGAACCCATGTGTTGCCTCCTTCAGGCGAAGATCATGTAGCACTCACCATAGCCCGTCAGCAAAAATGCTCAGACGTGCCCCCAACACTGACTTTTACTCGCCAACATCTGCGTTGGTTCCCTGTTCTGACCCGCTGTTCGCGGTAGCCTTCTGAGTAGAGCAAAGGAGCACGTATGAGTGAAGGTCTTGGACTAATCAACGACAAAGCATCGGCCGTCGGCGGTTTCCCGGTCGTATTCCGCGGCTATGACAAGGAGTCTGTAGACCATTACATCTACGAGGTTGAGCGCCAGCTCACTGAATTGCGTGAGGAAGCGCATCGCACCAAGCGTGAGCTTGCTGGCGCATTGGCAACTCGTCAAAGCGGCGACTCTGACTTTGCACGTTTAGGTGCCTACGCCACCGATATTCTTCGAGCAGCAGAGCGGCAAGCCACAGAGCTTGTTGATCAGGCTGGGCTGACTGCGCAAAAGGTCAAGGCAGAAGCTATCGCTGAAGCATCGCGTACTCGATTGGCAGCAGAAAAAGAAGCTCGTGAAATCCGCGAGTCAGCAACGACATCCATCTCGTCCTTCAGCACCGAGGTTGAGCAGCGTTCTGCTGCGCAGATCTCAGATGCTCAGGTCGCTGCCACAGCAATCTTGAGTTCAGCTCAGTCACAAGCTCAGGCCGTGACGACCGAAGCTGCAGCACATGCCGCTGCCACTACTCAGGCAGCAGGTTTGGAAGCCCAAGAGATCGTTGTCAAGGCTCAGCATGAAGCGACTGCACTTGTGACAGCAGCCCAGGAACAGTCCCAGCGTCTGGTGACAGACGCTCAGCGGGAAGCCTCTCGATTGGTCACTGCTGCCCAGGAGCAGGCTACTGAACTTGGTGCGCGCGCTCAGCAGCAAGCCACAGAACTTAAACAGCGCTCCGATGCCGAGCATCAGCAGCTCCTTGCAGAACTGCGTCGGCAACATGGCGAGCTCTCGACCGCGATCGCTACTGAGGCAACACAAGCTGCTCAGCGCCAGAGCGAATCGGCAACACGTCTTGCGGAAGAAGGCAAAACCGCTGCTGCAATGCGAGCCGCTGCCATTGAGCATTCCGAGCAGTTGCGCCTTGCCAGCTTGAAGGAAGCTGAAGCTGCTGCGGAACGCGCTCGGCGTGAAGCCCATGCCCGCGCAGACCGTGCTGAGCGTCAGCTCAGTGCGCGTAAAGATCAACTCACGCGTGAATGTAGCGTTCTCGAAACCCGCAAGCAGGCGTTGGTCCAGCAGATGACTGCGCTGGCTGATGTTGCGCGTGCAAGCGGGACGACATTTGCCCAAGCACTCAATATCGATGATGCTCTGGCCAATGTGACGCCAGCGGCATCTGAGACTTCAGCTACTGCTGCAGACATTATCGATGAGCTACCGGCCTCACCTGAGACTGCTGCAGAACCCACGATTTCCATGGATCCCACGCAGCTTCGCAATAAGCCCAAGCCCTCCCAGAAAAAGAAGAAGTAGCGATCTTCTTAGAACAATCGGTCTTCGGCATGATCCATACCGCGTAGCGCGTCGTAATCAACGACAACACACGTGATACCGCGATCAGCGGCAAGTACCTTTGCTTGGGGTTTGATCTGTTGTGCTGCGAAGACACCATGAACTTTCTGGCCTAAGAGATGATCACGGTTCATCAGTTCTAGATAGCGCGTCAGCTGCTCAACGCCGTCGATCTCGCCACGACGCTTGATCTCAACGGCAACATACTCACCGGCTGCATTTCGGCACAGCAAATCAACTGGGCCAATAGGAGTTAGATACTCGCGTTGAACCAAGGTCCACCCCGAACCGAACGTCTCAGGATTTTGGGCCAAGAGAACTTGGAGGTGGGCTTCAACGCCGTCTTTTTGTAAGCCCGGGTCCACGCCTAACTCATGGGATGAGTCGTGGAGCAGCTCTGCAATCGAGATTTGTAGTGTCTCGCCGTCTTTATTGACCACTTCCCAGATCTCGCTCACCGGGTTCTCAAGCGTGGTTGGTGGGGCTGGTGTTCGCACGCTGAGGGTGCAAGGCGCATTCATCCAGTTCAGTGGTTTGTAGGCTTTATCATCGGCATGGATAGAGACCGAACCGTCCTGTTTGATGATGATGAGCCGGGGGGCCATGGGCAGGTGAGCAGTGAGCTTGCCGGCGTAATCTACCTGGCAGCGTGCGACGACTAAACGCATACAGCTAATCTAGCGGTTATGAGCATCAAAAAGGTGGGCGTCGTCGGCCTCGGCACGATGGGCGCTGGCATTGTGGAGGTTTTCGCCTCCCGTGGATTCGAGGTTGTCGGTATTGACGTCACTGACGCTGCCGTTGACCGTGGACGTGGCATCATCGCAGCCTCAACCAATCGAGCAGTGAGCAAAGGCAAACTGACCCAAGAGCAGGCCGAGGCTTTGGTGGGCCAGATTACC
>JBOFIQ010000106.1:0-1652 GCA_051650245.1 Propionibacteriaceae bacterium
TGTCGCTCCCGGCAGCAGTACTGGCAGCATCACCTTCCAGCACGGCACTACCGCTGGCAACCGGGTGACCATGACCACTGCGCAGTCAGATCTCGGCAACCTGACCTACAGCGATCAGGACGGTATCCAGATGCTGAACATGCCCTTCATTGCGGTTCCGACCTCCGCAGGCAACAATGAGATGAGTCTCGTCTACACCTGATCGCGTGGCGTTTGTCCTAAACCAATCGCAGAGCTACAGCTGGCCGGTCAGCATTCAACTGCCGGCCGATGGCGGCAAACGTGAGAAGTCGAGCTTTGATGCTCTCTTCAAACGCTTACCCCAAAGCCGGATCAACGAGATCCAGCAACTGGTGCAACAACGCATCAAAGCAGCTGAGCGCGGTGAAGAGCTGGACAATGGCGTAACGGATCAGACCATTGCAGCCGAGATCCTCGTGGGATGGGCTGGCATCTTGGATGTCGATGGCGATGACGTGCCTTACAGCGAGGCAGTCAAGGCGCAGCTATTGGATGTGCCAATGATGGCCGGCGCTTTGATCGAGGCTTACTTCACCTCGCTTGTGGAGCTCAAGCGAAAAAACTGATCGGCGCCGCTGACTACTGGACAGGCGGCGCTGTCATTGATGAATCTGGTGATGATGCCGCAGCATTCGGTTTTGAGCTGCCAGATCTGGATGCCAAGCCTGAGCACTATGAAGTGTGGCCGGAGGCATGGCCTGCTGTTGATCTGTTCTTAAAGGTGCAGACACAATGGCGTGGTGGCGCATCCGGCATCATCGGCCTGGACTACACGGCAGTGCGGTGGCTGATGGAGTTGTACGCCTTGGATGATCAACGCACCATGCTCGAGGATCTGCAGGTGATCGAAGCTAGAGTGATCGAAACGGTCAACAGCAGAAAGGGCTAGGCATGGCACTGGATATGACCACTGCCTTGACCATTCGTGCCAAGGTTGACGGCACCAACCAGATCGATGGTCTGAATGCTGCCTTAGGTCGCACCACGTCGCAGGCCAATGCAGCATCTGGTGCGTTCGGCAAGCTAGGCGCACTCAGTAAATCAATCGGCAGCGGCCATGGCGCATTGGTGCCAGCGGCAACCATCGCCGGCATTGGCGCACTAGCGAAGCGATCTATTGATGCTGCAGACAACCTGAACGATCTGAGCAAGCGCACTGGCGTTGGCGTTGAAAGCCTCAGCAGGTTTGGCGCTGCTGCTGCCGATAGCGGCACAACAGTTGATGAGGTAGCCAAGGCGATGGGCCGGCTTGCTCGTGGTGTTGTTGATCCGGCATCGCAAACCAGCAAGGCATTGCAATCCATTGGCGTGAGCGCCATCGATGCCAACGGCAAGGTGCGCAGTCTGGATCAGATCATGCTGAGCGTGTCTGATGTATTTGCCAAGATGCCTGATGGTGCGCAGAAGACTGCGCTCGCCATGGAGATATTTGGCAAGGCTGGTGCCAACTTGATTCCGATGCTGAATGAAGGCAGCGCGGCGTTGGGTCAATACTCAGCGACTATCGACACTGAGATGGCGCAGGCTGCTGATAAGTTCAACGATTCAATCAATGCAATATCGATTGCAGTGTCGGGCCCTTTTAATGAAGCGGTCACGGCATTGCTGCCGCTGATTACAAGCGTTGCTCA
>JBOFIQ010000107.1:0-6490 GCA_051650245.1 Propionibacteriaceae bacterium
TACTACCAGGAAGCGATTAACGCGTCGGCCTAGATTGCTCTCGCAGGGTCACACAGTGCGCCGATCACCTCGGGGAGAGCCTGCGCGACGTGGTGCGCCGGGGTTGGACCCCAGCAATGTTGGGCTGCTAATCCCTGCAACGAAGCACCCGCTAAGGCGGCGGCTGGAGCAGCTACCCCTGCAGCAAGTAAGGCCGCAATGATCCCGGCCAAGACGTCGCCCGAACCGGCTTGTGCGGTCCAGGCTGGGCCGGGCAGTGCTGTCGTGATCGGAAAATCCGGGGCGTGGACGTACTGAGTTGCCCCTTTGAGTAGCACCGTTGCCGCGAACCGTTCGACGGCTACTGCAACCGCCTCGCGGGGAGCCGATTCCACCCGGTGACGTTCCCACCCCACCAAGCGCGCAAGTTCCCCTGCATGGGGCGTGATTACGATCTCGGGCCGAAGCCGGGGTAAGCCAGGGTGCAGCGCATCAGCGTCAAGGACTGCCGGTAAACCGCTGTCGAGTACCTGGGCTAACCGTGCTGACCCACCACGATCGCCCCAGCCAGAACCCACTAGCCACGCCTGAACTTGGCCTTCGCCAACAACGACAGTTGGCATGTGGTGACGCACTGATTCAGGATCGGGACCGACGAAACGCACCATGCCAGCACCGGCATAGACCGCGCCCATCGTCGAGAGCACCCCTGCGCCGCGATACTGCACTGAGCCGGTATCGATCCCGACCACGCCCCGGGTATATTTCGACGACATCGCCCCCGGTATTGGAAGTGCCTGAACTAGATCACTTTGTTCCCACTGCCGAAGTGCGACTGGGCATTCTGCAAGTACCTGATTAAGACCAATATCGGCAACGATCACCTCACCACATCGGGATCGGGCCGGTTGCTCTAAGTGACATAGCCGCAGCGCGCCAAAGGTCACCGTGGTATTCGCCACGAAAGAAGTCAAGAGTTCTGCTGAGTCAGCTACCAATCCGCTGGGTAGATCAACGGCCAAGACGGGGAGCGCTCGCGCGGTGATCTCAGCGGCTAAAGCTGCCACTGGCTCGCGCAATCCCCCGCGTCCGCCTAGCCCGAGCACCGCATCAATCACGAGATCAGTCTGGGCAAGAGCAGCATAGGCCGTCGCCAGTTCAGCTGGTTGGGCAACTGAACAACTCGTCACTGCGACGCCCCGGGCCCGTAACCGTTCAGCGGCGAAGAGCCCATCACGGCCATTATCGCCAGACCCGACGAGCACCAGCACCCGTCGCCCGTAACTACCCCCGGTATGGTGACGCAGCAGCCGTAGCGCTTGATGCGCTACAGCGGCAGCAGCACGTTGCATGAGCACACCCGATTCCAATAATCCGGTGGCCTTTTCTGCCTCCCGAATCACCTCAGCCCGGTATGCCGCACGCATTACTCGACCGTGACCGACTTGGCGAGGTTACGCGGCTGATCGACGTCGTAGCCCTTAGCCGTAGCCAGTTCGCAGGCAAAGAGCTGCAAAGGGATGACTGACAGCAATGGCTGGAGCAAGGTGGAGACTCGCGGCAGATGGAAGATCACATCGGCATAAGGCTCAACATCCACGTCGCCTTCCTCGCACAAGACGATGGTGAACGCACCGCGAGCGCGCACTTCCTGAATGTTGGAGATGACCTTGTCGTGTAGTTGATCGCGACCCTTCGGCGGGACGATAACAAAGACCGGCAGCCCCTCCTCAATGAGCGCAATCGGGCCATGCTTCAACTCGCCAGCAGGGAAACCTTCGGCATGGATATAGGCCAGTTCCTTGAGCTTGAGCGCACCTTCCATTGCCACCGGGTAACCGACGTGGCGTCCGAGGAAGAGGACCGACGGCTTAGTATCGGCGTAGTCGCGGGCCAATTGGGTAATCGGCTCGATCCCGTCCAAGACCTGCGTGATCTTGGCTGGCATGGCCGTGAGCTGATCCATAACCGAACGGATCTCGTCGTCGTACATCATGCCGCGAACTTGCGCGAGGTACAGGCCCAGCAAGTAGTAGGCCACCATCTGCGTGGTGAAGCCCTTGGTGGACGCCACCCCGATTTCTGGCCCAGCGTGGGTGTAGATCACGGCGTCCGATTCCCGGGGGATAGTCGCGCCATTGGTGTTACAGATCGAAATGACCTTGGCCCCTTGGTCCTTGGCATGTCGGATCGCCATGAGCGTGTCTGCTGTCTCGCCAGACTGCGAGATGGTCACTACCATCGTCATCGGGTCAATGATCGGGTCGCGGTAGCGGAACTCAGAGGCGATCTCGACCTCGCAAGGAACGCGAGTCCAATGTTCGATGGCGTATTTGGCTACCAACCCGGCGTAGAACGAGGTGCCACAGGCGACAATGACGATCTTGTCGACCCGGCGTAGTTCTTCGGGGCGAATCCGTACTTCATCAAGGACCAGTTCGCCGTTGTTGCTGTAGCGGCCAAGCAAGGTATCGGCAACAGCCTGGGGCTGCTCGTAGATCTCTTTGAGCATGAACCAGTCAAAACCACCCTTTTCAGCAGCCGAAAGATCCCAATCGACATGATACGGACGTGATTGCGCAGGCAGACCGTCAAAACCGATGACATCGACCCCATCACGACGAATCTCGACGATCTGATCCTGACCAAGTTCCAGCGCGTCGCGGGTGTACTCAATAAAAGCCGAGACGTCAGAGGCAAGGAAGTTCTCGCCCTCGCCCAATCCCACAACGAGCGGCGAGTTACGCCGACCCGCCACAACGCGGGAGGGGTCCTCCCGATCAACAGCGACGAGCGTGAACGCGCCTTCAAGCTGATTAACAGCAGCGATCATGGCCGTGCGAAGGTCGAGGCCCTGTCCAAGTTCATGGCCGATGAGGGCGGCGGCGACCTCAGTATCTGTCTCCGAGAGAAAAGTCACACCCGTTGCTTCGAGCCGGGCGCGGATCTCAGCAAAGTTTTCGATGATGCCGTTGTGGACCACGCCGACGCGCTGCGCACCAACATGGGGATGGGCGTTCTCGTCGGTTGGGCCACCATGCGTCGCCCACCGGGTATGCCCAATTCCTACTGCTGACGTCGGAAAGCCGTCCTGCTCCAAAACAGCCACGAGATTAGCGAGTTTGCCCGCTTTCTTCGCGACGTGCAGCTCCCCATCCGCGACGACAGCGATACCTGCTGAATCATAACCACGGTATTCCAACCGAGCTAATCCAGCGATGACAACTTCACGCGCATCACGGTCTCCGATGTACCCAACGATTCCACACATGCACACAAGGCTACCGGGGTATGAAAGTCTTAGAGGTGAACCGACCAAAGGGAGAACGTGTGAGTAACGTCCAAGACGAGCATGCAGGCCCGTACCTTGAGCTGTCGCGCGCCGATTGGGCCGAGTTAGCCAAGGCACGCCACCTCAGCCTTGATCCGGCGAGGTTAGAGCGGCTACGAGGCTTGGGCGACCCTACGGATATGAGCGATGTGGGCGATGTCTACCAACCGCTGTGTCAGTTACTTGCGCTCTACTATGAACACACCGGGCGGCTATTCGACGAGGCTAACGAGTTCCTTGGCTTGCGACGCAAGCGGACCCCGTTCGTCATCGGTATCGCAGGTTCCGTCGCCGTAGGAAAATCTACCGTGGCGCGACTCCTCAAAGAACTTCTGCAATCGGACCCGCGCACGCCCAAGGTCGATCTGATCACTACTGATGGTTTCCTCTACCCCAATGCCGAGCTTGTACGTCGCGGCATCATGGAGCGCAAGGGATTCCCAGAATCGTATGACTGCAAGTCCCTCTTGAAGTTCGTTATTGATGTGAAGTCTGGTTGCAAGCGCGTGGTTGCACCGGTCTATTCCCACATGGTCTATGACGTTGTCCCCGACCAGCATGTCATCGTCGAACATCCCGATATCTTGATCATTGAGGGGCTCAATGTTCTCGCCCCTTCCCGCCGACGCGCCGATGGCACAGCCTCGCTCGCAATCTCGGATTTCTTTGACTTCACCATCTATGTTGATGCCGATGAAGCAGATATTCGCCAGTGGTACACCGAACGGTTCATGACATTGCGCCAAACCGCTTTCAACGACCCCCAGAGTTTCTTCAAATCTTTTACCGACTTAACCGATGATGAAGCAGTGAGCTTCTCTCAACAAGTCTGGAATGACATCAATGGGCCAAATCTTGCGCTCAACGTCCAACCCACCCGAGCCCGTGCGACGTGTATCTTGCGTAAGGGCCATGACCATCGAGTTCACGGTGTTCGGATTCGTAAGATTTAGCGTGCACCGGCGACGCTTCCTCTTCGCAGCAATGACAGCTGCGGGAGCGCTTGTTGGCTGCGCGGCAAGCCCAAAGCCATCGAAAGTGACAGCAACGAGCACCGGGGCACGCCCGCAACGCCCCCATGGCACCCCGCGCCCTGGAGCTACCCCACCCTCTCGTGGACCACGCCCCCAGCCCATGATTAGTGGAGATTTTCACCTTGTTGCCCTCGGTGATTCAGTCCCGTACGGTGCTAACTGCGACGGTGATAACTACGTCACGCTCGTCGCCCAAGGGGTTGCTAATCAGTTCGGCAAAGACGTTTCTCTCGACAATCTTGCTGTACCGGGAGAAACCTCGGCTGAATGTGTGGCTGACGTGGCGCAAACAGCCGCTGTCATATCCTCACTCAAGCAAGCACATCTGGTCATTATCCAGATCGGCGCCAACGATTTTAATACGAAACTCATCACTGACAACGCCTGTTATCCTGCCGAAAATAATGGCTGCTGGAGCAGTGATCTCACAGCGATGAGCGACAACCTCGTGGCGGTCATTGATAGCTGCCGCAATCTCGTGCCCAACATTCCTATTCTCTTGGTGGGCTATTGGAATGTCGTCGCTGATGGTGTTGTTGGGCGCAATAAGGGCGAAAACTACCCCCGCAATTCAGATTCACTCACCAAAGTGGTCAATGCCGAGCTCATGCTGATCGCGGCTGAGAAGGACGCTACCTTCGTCGATATCTATGTTCCGATGAAGGGCGCCGACGGGTCCACCGATATCACCGGGCTCTTAGCAAGCGATGGCGACCATCCCAATACCGCCGGGCATGCCATCATCGCGCAAGCCTGTCTTCAGGCATTGCACCAGCACAAATAGCGAGGTTACCCCCGGCACTGCACACATTATCGACGTAAAAATGATGCCCCTGCTCATGACGATCAGGGGCACCACAGTTATTTACGCTAGAGCGCTAGACGTTCTTTCACCAAAGCCGCCAGCCGTTCACAGACCTCACGAGCCAGTTCCATCGTCGTGGCTTCTGCCATCACACGAACCACCGGTTCAGTCCCTGACGGGCGTAGCAGGACTCGGCCAGCGTGGCCTAGTTCCTTGGCAACGGCAGTCGTCGCCTTGTTGATCTCCGGGTCCAGCGCTGCACGCGCCTTATCGACACCAGAAACGTTGATCATGTACTGCGGCAACCGGGTCATGACGCTGGCAAGTTCCTTGAGCGTCTTGCCAGTACTTGCTACCCGGGCTGCGATATGCAGACCAGTCAGCACACCATCGCCGGTCGTGGCATATTCACTCATGATGACGTGGCCCGACTGCTCACCACCAAGGGTGAAGCCATTGGCGTTCATCGACTCCAGCACATAGCGGTCGCCGACCTTGGTCTGATCGACCTTAATACCCTGCTCGCGCATGGCATTGAGGAAGCCAAGGTTCGACATCACCGTCACGACGACGGTATCGCCGAGCAGCTCGCCCTTATCCTTCATCGCGATAGCCAAGATCGCCAGGATCTGGTCACCGTCAATGATGGTGCCTTCATGATCTACTGCAAGGCAGCGGTCAGCATCGCCGTCGAAGGCAAAGCCCATATCGGCATGATGCTCTAGGACTGCTGCTTGCACATCCTCCATGTGTGTCGAACCGCAGTTCTCATTGATATTGAGACCATTGGGTTCATGGTGGATAGCAATGACCTTGGCGCCTTGTGCTTCAAATGCCGCGATAGCCGTCATTGACGATGCACCATTGGCAGTGTCAAGAACGACGGTCAGGCCTTCGAGAGAGCTTTCCGCGCCGAGCGAACTCACCAGGTGCGCGATATAGGACTCTTTCGCCCCAAAATCGACCGAGATACGCCCGACGTCAGCACCTGTTGGACGCTTCCAGTCAGCATGAAGCTGTTCCTCGATAGCGTCTTCGTAGGCATCGTCGAGCTTGATGCCGCCCTTAGCCAAGAACTTGATGCCGTTATCGGGCATGGGGTTATGGCTGGCAGACAACATCACACCAAGATCAGCGCCAGAGCTCTGCGTCAAGAACGCCAGCCCTGGAGTAGGAATAGTGCCGACGCGCACGACATTAACCCCCGCAGACGCCAAGCCGGCCACGACCGCGGCCTCCAGAAATTCTCCGGAGGCACGCGGATCGCGGCCGACGTAAGCGATCGGGCGATGTTCGCCGAACGCGCCAGACTGTCCCAACACATGAGCCGCTGCCACTGAC
>JBOFIQ010000108.1:0-2015 GCA_051650245.1 Propionibacteriaceae bacterium
CCGACCCAGATATAGCACAGACGTAGGTCCCACACTCAGATAAGTGTGGGACCTACGTCTCGTGATCAAAGATTACTGTGACACGGCCGCTAAGCCCATCTCAGCAATGTTCGTAAGCCCATCATGAGCCGGAACAACGCGAACGAGATAGCCCTTAGACCCAGGCTTCGATGCCGGAGCGATCACTTCATAGCGGAAGTTACCGTCGCCCTCATCTGCAACCTTGACCATAGAGAAGGTCTCAATGTCGGTGAGTTCATCAGAGTTATCGACGGTGCCAGCAACAAGCTGGACTTCGACATCATCGGCGCTGAGACGGCCAAGATTGACCACAGCGCCAAACTTCGTTTGATCCCCCAGCGCTACAACTTGACCAGTCACGGAATCGACGTGCACAACAGTGACGTCATCCCACTGCGACTTGATCCGGTTCTTCCACTGCGCCAAGCCATGAGCATGATCGTCGGCGCTAGCCCAATGAGATGCCTTTGCCGCCGGGAAGTACAACTCGGTGACGTAATCTTGCACCATTCGTGAGGCGAGCAGACGTGGACCAAGTCCCGAGATAGTGGATCGCACCATGGCAAGCCAGCGCTGCGGCAGGCCATGAGAATCACGATCGTAGAAGGCCGGAATGATCTGATTCTCGATAATCTCGTAGAAGCTCTTGGCTTCAGCCTCATCACGCAGCTCGGAGTCAGCGATTCCTTCTGCCGAGGGAATTGCCCATCCGAACTTGGTATCGAACCACTCATCCCACCAGCCATCCTTGATGGAGAGATTGGCAGCACCATTAAGTGAGGCCTTCATACCCGACGTGCCACAGGCTTCCAGCGGTCGGAGTGGGTTATTGATCCAGACATCGCAACCGGGGTAAAGCGGCTGTGCCAAGGACATATCGTAATCAGGCAAGAAGACGATCTTGCCACGGACATCTTCTTGATCGCAGAACTGCACCATGCGCTGAATGAGTTTCTTGCCCGTTTCATCAGCAGGGTGGGATTTACCAGCGATCACGATCTGAATCGGTCGCTCAGGATCGTTGAGGAGTCGCTTGAGCCGGTCCTCATCGGTCAGCATCAAGGTCAAACGCTTGTATGAGGCTCCACGACGAGCAAATCCGAAGGTCAGCGTATGCGGTGAAAGCGCACTGGCAGTCCACTCGCCATCAATACCCCGTATGGCACACGACGTAGCCAACCGCTGACGTGCCATCGTGATCATGGAACCACGCATCTGACGTTTGAGCGCCCAGAGCGTGTTGTCATCAACACTATTGATTGCGTCAAAGTCGAAGCCATCATGGACATTCGCACCTTGCGACGTTGTCGCTTGGAGCAATTCCTGCAACTCAGGGTGAATCCAGGTCCGGTGATGGACACCATTGGTAACCGACCCGATCGGTACTTCGGTGGAATCAAAATCGGGCCACAGCGGCTGGAACATTTCTCGTGATACTTCACCATGGAGCTCAGATACGCCGTTAGCGCGCTGTCCTAGGCGGAATCCCATAATCGCCATGTTGAAGACGCCAGGGTCTCCACCGTCGAAATCCTCAGCGCCCAATGCCAAGATTCGATCCAATGGGAGACCACCAAAGTCAGCAAACTGGGTGGCGATGAACTGTGTGGGGAAACGATCAATACCAGCAGGAACTGGTGTATGTGTCGTGAAGACGTTGCCTGCACGGGTGAACTCGACGGCTGTATCAAAGTCCACACCGTGGGCCAGATATTCCCGGATACGTTCCAACCCTAAGAAACCGGCATGGCCCTCATTGCAGTGGTAAACCTCAGGTACCGGATGGCTCGTCAGTTCGCAGAACCGACGAAGTGCTCGTACGCCACCAATACCAAGGAGAACTTCTTGCGCGAGACGATGTTCAGAGCCACCGCCGTAGAGACGATCAGTGATACCGCGGAACTCTTCAGGATTCTCGTCGATACCCGTGTCCATCATCAGCAGTGGGACGATCCCGACCTTCGCTACCCAGATGTGAGCCTTGAGTACACGCC
>JBOFIQ010000109.1:0-5357 GCA_051650245.1 Propionibacteriaceae bacterium
TGAGCGCAATGCGCTAAAGAGATAAAGCGCAATAAGTAGCGCCACACTGACGACGATGATCTCAACAATCACGGAAGGACCACCTTCTTTTGCGTAACACCCACGCTGATCGCCAAGACGGCGCGCGCGAGGAAGACAATCGACTTGTAGAAGTCATGGGAGGGGGTGCCACCGATGCGAGCACGCATTGCAACACCAACTTCACCGATGCGGAGCCCCGCCTTTGACGCAATAACCAAGGCTTCCAAGGTGTCGCCCAAGTATTCAGCAGGGTAGACGTAAGAGAACAAGCGGATACCGTCGATGCCGCAGGCTTTGAAGCCAGACGTTGTGTCGGTGAGCTTGGTGCCACAGATACCCGACATGAGGGTTTCAAGAACCTTCATTGCCCACTTGCGCGGGCCAACGACCTTGTAATCACCCACACCCAAGAAGCGGCTACCGATGCACAGATCTAGCTCGCCAGAATGTACTCGGCTGAGGACATCGTCGAGGGCGGCCGGATCATGCTGCCCATCGGCGTCAAGCTGCACGGTGTACTGGTAACCATGACGTAGCGCATAGCGGTAGCCTGCGCGCATGGCACCACCGACACCAAGGTTGACGGGGAGCCGCACAACATCGACCCCAGGCACGGCTTGCGCACACTGGGTTGTGGAGTCGCGCGACCCGTCATCGACGACAAGGACGTCGTATTCGGGATGGCGTGCCGTTAAGTCCGCAAGGACAACGGGCAGCGCCTTCTCTTCCTGCCAAGCAGGAATGATGATAAGCGTGGACGATCGAGGCACAGGCACAGACTACCGTACTTGGCCCATTAGCTATCGAATTACCTTGTTGTTACCAGCTCTGATGGGTAAAACGTCCAGCAACCATCGTCGCTGCCGTCGTCAGTTCGCGTAGCTGGTTGCCGTGAAGTTGCCGTGGATCAACATCGAGCACGATCAGATCAGCCGGTGCACCTAGCTGGGGGACCAGGCCCCGATGATTGGTCGAGGCTGCAAGGCACACATCCAGTGGCAAGCATTGCTCGCTGTGCCACGGATCGCTATCGGCAAAGCGACGTTCAGCGCCCGCCTGAATCGCATGCCAAGGGTTAAGTGCAGCGACGGGAGCGTCAGAACCAAACTCCAAGGTCGCTCCGGCGCGATAGAGATCACCGAAACGGTACGTCCGCTGGGTGCGGCCAGGCCAGATACGGTCCGCGACATAGCGGTCATCGAGAAGGTGCTGTGGTTGCACACTGGCGGTGATACCAAGTTCGGCAAAACGAGGTAGATCAGCATCAGCGAGTAGCTGGGCATGTTCAACCCGCCCGCGCGCACCTGTCGCGGCGAAAGCGTCGAGAACCGCAGAGTTTGCCGCATCACCAATGGCATGGACCGCACACCAAATATCGTGGGCGGCTGCCAGCGTGAGGTACTCGTGGATCTGCTCAGTGCTAAACGACATCGCCCCAAAGCTGTCACTGTCGGGGTACGTGTCGAAGCAGCAGGCAGTGCGGGTGTTGAGCGAGCCGTCTGTGATGATCTTGAACGGGCCTACTTCCAGGAGCGGGAAATCAGGTGTCGTTGCACCGGAGCGTAGCCCCTCAGCGATAGCGCGCTCAAGATGTTGTGGATAGATGGATGCGCGCACGCGGAATTGTTGGAATCCGGCAGCCATTCGGCGCTGCCAGGGAGTCTGGTTCCACGACATCTCCATATCGACGATGCCAACGATGCCAAGGGCAGCCGCTGCATCTGCTGCTTCGCTGACCCAAAGATCTAGAGTTTCGTCGGAGAAGGCAGAGATACGCCGTTGGAGTTCAAAGGCGGGTTCTTCACGTAAGACGTCGTCATAGTGGGGCATCGTGAAGCGACGTAATGCGGCTGAGTTAGCCCAACAGCAATGCAGGTCACCGGCAACAATGACGACGGGATGTTCGCCACAGTACTGATCGAGTAGCGCTGTGGTAGGCAGATCAGGCCAGAGCGCGTCATGGAAACCACAACCGATGAGCGGTTCATCTCCGGTCATCGCGTCGGCACATCGGGCTGCAGCCTCTGCGGCGCTGGCAGCATCTGCGAGCGGTAGGCGTCGTGTGGTGATGGCCCATTGGCTGAGATGAGCGTGCTGGTCCCACAATCCCGGCATAAGGTAGCGCCCATCGACGTCGATGAGCTCGGCTTGGGCCGGGGGAGCGTCGGTGATGACACCATCGACGATAGCGATGTCTGTAGTTCCTGGTTGGCCCAGGAGACGGCAATTCTGGAGCACCGTGGCAGTCATGGTCCTATTCTTGTCCTTCCCCAACCCATACGCTGCACATAACGTCATACGCTGCAGTTATAACCGCAGCGTATGACGTTATGTGCAGCGTATGTGAGATTACGCGAGGACCCCACCGAAACGTCGCTCACGACCGCAGAAGATCTCCACGGCATGCCACAGGTGACGTCGATCAAAGTCTGGCCAGAGTACGTCCATCGGGACGAACTCGGCATAGGCCCCCTCCCAGACGAGGAAGTTGGATGTGCGCAGTTCTCCTGAACTACGCACATAGAGATCAACCGGAGGCATCTCAGGGACGTACATGTGCTTGTCCAATGTCGCTTCGGTTATACGGGCGGGATCGATTTTTCCAGCTTTCGCTAGTGCTGCAATCTCGCGCACGGCATCGACGATCTCCGGTCGGCCACCGTAATTCACGCAGAACTGCAAGGTGAGCGTGCGATTGTCTTGGCTTTGGGCTTCAGCTTCTTGAAGTTCCTTAATCACCGAACCCCACAAACGCGGTTTGCGACCCGCCCACTTGATCCGAACCCCCATAGCGTCCAACTCATCGCGACGTCGGTGAATGACGTCGCGGTTGAACCCCATGAGCCATCGCACCTCATCAGGAGAGCGCTTCCAATTCTCGGTGGAGAAGGCATAGACAGACAGGTAGGGGATACCTAGCTCGATGGCACCTTCGATCACATCGAATAGTGCTGCTTCGCCGCGGGCATGGCCTTCGGTGCGTTTGAGGCCACGTTCCTTAGCCCAACGCCCGTTGCCATCCATGATGATCGCGACATGCTGCGGCATATCAGCCGCAGGGATATGGGGAGGAAGGGCGCCGCTCGGGTGCGGATTCGGTGGTCGTTTCGCAGGGCGCGGTGTCAAGGCCATGGTTGGAGAATACGACACAATGGGGTGGTGCCGACATACCGAGACGAGGCGATTGTGCTGCGCGCCCACAAGTTGGGCGAGGCTGATCGCATCATCACGCTGCTTACTCGCAGCCGGGGCAAGGTGCGTGCCGTCGCTCGCGGAGTGCGACGGACGTCATCGAAATTTGGCGGCAAGTTAGAGCCTTTTAGCCACGTTGATGTGCAGTTTGCCGAAGGTCACAACCTGGACGTGGTGGCGCAGGTCGAACAGCTCCATGCCTTCGGCGAACCGTTGGCTTATGACTACTCGGCCTTCACCGCTGGGCAGGTCATGGTGGAGTGCGCTGACAAACTCGTCACGGTGGAGGGCGAACCTGCGTTCGCGCAATTCCGCCTGCTTCAAGGGGCATTGCGTACGTTAGGGGCTGGCACAGGGGATGGCCCACGGCCGTGCACGATGATTTTGGATTCGTATTTGCTGCGAGCGCTATCGACCGCAGGCTATGCACCGTCACTAGATCAGTGCGCAATCTGTGGGGCCGAAGGCCCTCACGATTATTTTAATCCCAGTTCAGGTGGCGTGGTGTGCCAGCGTTGCTGTCCACCTGGAACTGCCAATCCTGGACCTGAAGTGTTAGCACTTCTCGTCGCGCTCTTAACAGGTCGCTGGGAGGACACCCGGGAAACGTCTCAGCGGGCTCAACGTAGCGCTTCGGGGCTTATTGCTGCTTTCGTGAACTGGCACTTGGAACACTCGCTACGCAGCTTGCCCTTGGTTGATCGTCCGGAGTTCACCGATGAGCTTGGCTGACTACTGGGAACGTCGCTATCAGGAGTATCCAGGAGTATTCGCTGGGGAACCCAACTGGTTTCTACGCTCTGTCATTGATCAGTTACCAGCAGCAGGGCGGGTGCTGTGCGTTGGTGATGGTGAAGGACGAAATTCGCGGTTTCTTGCCGAGCGTGGCTTTGCAGTGACCGCAGTTGATTTTTCTCCTACGGCAATACATCGAGCAGCTTGCGATACGCCACAGGTCTGCCATGTCGTTGCGGATCTGGTGTCCTGGGTAAAAACTGACCAGGCGCAAGGCCCCTGGGACATCATCGTCTGGATTTGGGTAGTGACCAGCAACGACGATGAAGTCTCACGGCGGCTAGCTGACACAGTGGTTGCCAACGGGCAGGTGTGCTACGTCGGTGCTCCAGCATTGGTCTCGCCCCGTGAACTCTATGATCGCTGGCCCGGATTTGAGTGGGAACTTGCGACGACGCATGACGACTGTGTTGGTCTGGCACGTCGAAGAGCAGCCTGCGGCGCAGGGTAGGGGGAGTTAGGCCGGCCTTAGCTGCTGCACTCTTGGCACAAGCCAAAGAACTCCAGTTCATGATCTACCTCGGTGTAGCCATGTTGGGCTGCGATGTTGGTGGCCCACTTTTCGATGGCATCATCAACGATCATTTGTGCTTTTCCACAGGAGCGGCACACTAAGTGATGATGGTGCTGCCCGTGTGGGGCTGGAGCGCAATGGCGGTAGGTGATCTCGCCGTCACCGTTACGTACCGTATCAACGGCATGTGATTCTGCCATCGAGGTCAAGGTGCGATAGACCGTAGTCAGTCCAACAGATGAACCGCTTTGAGCTAAGAGTGCGTAGAGCTGCTGAGCCGATAAGAATGAGTCTTGTTCAGCTAGTAGCTGGGCAATCGCTGTCCGCTGGCGCGTGGTTCTTTGCTTCGACTCCATGAGGTAAGTGTGGCATGGAACCGGTAGCCTTGGGGGTATCCCGGCCAGCCAGGCCGGCGTAGATCAGGAGAAGTCCAATGGCTAGCCGCCTCGAAAATGTCATCGCCCTTTGTAAGCGTCGTGGGTTTGTTTACCCGTGTGGTGAGATCTACGGCGGTACTCGCGCAGCCTGGGATTATGGTCCGCTGGGCGTGGCGTTGAAGGAAAATATCAAGCGTCAGTGGTGGCGGGCGATGGTGCAGACCCGCGACGATGTGGTGGGTTTGGATTCGTCAGTCATTTTGCCCCGTGAAACGTGGGTGGCGTCGGGACATGTGGGAGTATTCACCGATCCGTTGGTTGAGTGCCTTTCCTGCCATAAGCGTTATCGCGCCGATCAGTTGCAGGAGGAATATGCCGGCAAGAAGGGGATTGCGGACCCAGAATCGGTACCGCTGACCGATATCGTCTGCGTGAACTGCGGCAATAAGGGATCGTGG
>JBOFIQ010000110.1:0-2041 GCA_051650245.1 Propionibacteriaceae bacterium
TATCAGGGCGTAGATAACCAATCGTGCGCATATTATGCAGACGGTCAGCAAGCTTGATTACCAAAACCCGGATGTCCTTGGCCATTGCCACGACCATTTTGCGGATCGTCTCCGCCTTCGCGGACTCTCCGTAGGTGACCTTATCCAGTTTGGTCACGCCATCGACAAGTTGAGCAACCTCTTCACCAAAATCAGCGGTGAGCTGAGCCACGGTGTACCCGGTATCTTCAACCGTGTCGTGGAGCAGCCCTGCGCAGATGGTGGTATCCGTCATCCCCAATTCGGCCAAGATAGTGGCGACCGCAAGTGGATGAGTGATGTAGGCATCGCCAGATTTACGTACCTGCGAGCGGTGATAAAACTCGGCAGTCTGGTACGCCCGTTCAATCGTCGCAAGATCAGCTTTGGGGTGATTCGCTCGCACAATGGCAAAGAGCGGATCAAGAACAGCCGTTTGTGGCGGCCGCGATGCACCTAACCGTGCGAGACGCTGCCGTACCCTAAACCGTGACGGTTCTGTGGCGGTAGTCGGGGGCGTGGGCCAGGTGGGTGTAGGGCCATAAGGGCCATGCACGTCTGATGTATCGCTCATGCGGCGACCCCTCCCCCTACATCTCGGTCGGAAATGTCGAGTCTATACGCTCTAGACCGTGACGATGGCCTTCGCCGCTGGAAGTCCAGCGTCGTTGAGCACCTGCGCACCATTGAGGAATGACAATTCCATCAACACCGAGATACCAGCAATCTCGCCACCGAGTTGCTTCACCAGTTCAGCAGTCGCCACGATAGTTCCACCTGTTGCTAAGACATCATCAACAAGTAGTACCCGTGCGCCTGGACGAATTGCATCTGCATGCATCGACAGAGTTTCTGAACCGTACTCCAACTGATAGGACTGCTCGATGGTCGCACTGGGCAACTTACCCGGTTTACGAACCGGAACAAATCCCGCCCCTAAAGCCAAGGCCACAGGTGCGGCAAAGATAAAGCCACGAGCTTCCATACCAACAACGACGTCGATACGCTCTTCTGCTACCGAGCGCACCAATTCAGTAATGGCCGCAGCAAATCCAGGCGGTGATGCCAACAAAGGTGTGATGTCTTTAAAGACGACACCAGGTTTCGGGAAATCCGCAACATCGCGGATCAAACTAGCAATGAGCGCGCTCGGAGCTACAGGTGGAGTCGTCATTAACTGATCCTTACTTTTTCTTGTCGGCAGCGACGCTCTTGCTCGCGCGCTGCTGGCGTCGTGCCAAGCGCTCGCGTAGCTGCTTCATTTCAGGCTCAGCGTCCTTCATCTGGCATAGCGCTGGGGTGGCGATAAAGACCGACGAGTAAGCACCGACGATCATGCCGATAAACAGTGCCAGACCAAGGTCCTTCAGCGGCCCCGACCCGAGGATGAACGCACCGGTGAACAGCAATGCGGCAACAGGAAGCACGCCAATGATCGTGGTGTTGATAGAACGCACGAGGACCTGGTTCACGGCACGGTTCGCAGCCTGCGAATAGGTCCACTGATGCTGCTCAAGTTCCTTCGCGTTTTCACGGACCTTATCGAAAACGACAACGGTGTCATAGAGCGAGTAGCCAAGAATCGTGAGAATACCGATCACGGTTGCTGGGGTGACGGAGAAACCGATCAACGCATACAAACCGATGGTCAAGATGATGTCATGGGCCAAAGCGATGATGGCGGCATAGGACATCTTCCGTTCGCGGAAGTAGATCCAGATCATCACCATGACTAAGACCAGGAATACGCCCAGTGCGAGCAAAGCCTGCCGGGTGATTTCCTTGCCCCAGGATGCACCGATCTTTGAGTCAGCAATCTGGTCCGAGGAGACACCGACCTTGCTGGCAAGCGCAGAGCGGATCTGAACGGTTTCATCATCGGTCAATGTACGCGTCTCAACACGAACCTGTGAGCCACCGATCGTGGTGACAGTCACATCATTCATATCCGGCACGCCAGAGTCCAGCATGGCTTTGCGGACGTCGTCGACGGTGGTGGACGTCACGGTCACCGGAGCCTGGA
>JBOFIQ010000111.1:0-2163 GCA_051650245.1 Propionibacteriaceae bacterium
AATACGATTCCGGTTGAACAGCAGTCCGAGTACCCCGGCGATGTGGAATTGGAGCGCGGTTTCCGCCGTCTCGTCCGCTGGAATGCCGCGATCATGGTGCATCGTGCGCAGCGTCCCGGCGTTGGTGTCGGTGGACATATTTCGTCGTTCGCTTCGGCGGCGACCTTGTACGAAGTGGGCTTCAACCACTTCTTCAAGGGCAAGGATCACCCCAGCGGTGGCGACCAGATTTTCTTCCAGGGCCATGCTTCGCCGGGTATGTATTCCCGTGCTTTCTTGGAAGGACGCCTAGACGAAGAAACTCTCGATGGCTTCCGCCAGGAGCATTCCCACATCGTTGAGGGGAAGGTCAAGGCACTCCCTTCGTACCCGCACCCGCGTCAGCTTCCCGATTTCTGGGAGTTCCCGACGGTGTCGATGGGCCTAGGCCCGATGAATGCGATTTACCAGGCGCAGTTCAACCGCTACCTGGAAAATCGTGGCATCAAAGATACTTCCGAGCAGCAGGTCTGGGCCTTCCTCGGTGACGGTGAAATGGACGAGCCCGAATCTCGCGGTGCAATCCAGCTTGCTGCCAATGAGCGTCTCGATAACCTAACCTTCGTCGTCAACTGCAACCTGCAGCGTCTCGATGGTCCAGTGCGTGGCAATGGCAAGATCATGCAGGAGCTGGAGGCCTTCTTCCGTGGCGCTGGCTGGAACGTGATCAAGGTCGTCTGGGGTTCTGGCTGGGATCGTCTTCTGGATCAGGACACCGAAGGTGCGCTGGTCAATCTCATGAACACCGTCACCGATGGCGACTTCCAGACCTTCAAGGCCAATGACGGTGCCTACGTGCGGGAGCACTTCTTCGGACGTGATCCGCGTACCGCCAAGATGGTGGAGAACTGGACCGACGACGAGATCTGGAAGCTCACCCGTGGCGGCCATGATTATGACAAGGTCTACTCGGCCTACAAGGCAGCAACTGAGTTCAAGGGTGCACCGACGGTCATCCTTGCGCACACGATTAAGGGCTACTTCCTGGGGCAGCACTTTGCAGGGCGTAACGCCACGCACCAGATGAAGAAGATGGCTCTCGACGATCTCAAGCAGTTCCGTGATCGTCTCCAGATTCCGATTAGCGATGAGGTTCTCGACGCTAACCCGTACCAGCCGCCGTACTACAACCCAGGCCTCGATGACCCGCGGATTCAGTACGCGCTACGTCAGCGTGGTCAGCTTGGTGGCGGTGTGCCTAAGCGTCGCACGTCGACCCCGGCGTTGGCTCTGCCGGAGGAGAAGGCTTACGCCTCGGTGCGCAAGGGGTCGGGCGCTCAGCCCATCGCGACGACAATGGCTTTTGTTCGCTTGCTCAAGGACCTCATGCGCGACAAGAACTTTGCACCGCATGTCGTTCCGATCATCCCGGATGAAGCGCGTACTTTCGGTATGGACTCGTTCTTCCCGACGATCAAGATTTACAACCCCAACGGCCAGAACTACACCCCGGTGGATAACGATCTCATGTTGTCCTACCGCGAGGCCCGCAACGGTCAAATCTTGCACCTAGGTATCAATGAGGGTGGCTCGATTGCAGCCTTTACTGCCGTGGGAAGCTCGTACTCCACCCATGCAGTGCCGATGATCCCGATCTACGTGTTCTACGCGATGTTCGGGTTCCAGCGCACCGCAGACGGTATCTGGGCTGCCGCTGATCAGCTTGCTCGTGGTTTCCTTATCGGCGCTACGGCTGGTCGCACCACGCTTGCTGGTGAAGGTACCCAGCACATGGACGGTCACTCGCACATGTTGGCGGCGACTAACCCCGCAGTGCGTGCATATGACCCGGCCTATGGCTACGAATTTGCCGAGATCATGAAGCACGGTCTTGAGAAGATGTACGGCGAAAATGCTGAAGACGTCATCTTCTACATTACGGCCTACAACGAGCCAATGCCGCAGCCTGCTCAGCCAGAGAATGCTGATCTGGAAGGTATCCGTAAGGGTCTGTACCTGCTCAGCGCTGGCCCTGGCGAAGGCCTGCGAGTCCAGTTGATGGCATCAGGTGTTGGTGTGCCGTGGGCGCTTGAGGCGCAGCAGCTGCTCAAGAATGACTGGAACATCAACTCTGATGTGTGGTCGGTGACCTCGTGGAATGAACTTCGTCGTGACGGCCTGGCC
>JBOFIQ010000112.1:0-5360 GCA_051650245.1 Propionibacteriaceae bacterium
GACCGTGCGTGACCAGGCTTGTGCGCCATAGGCCCCATTACGGTGAGCGCACAGAATGCGGTGCCGACTTAGTGCAGCAAGAGCAGCCTCTGCTTCACCCCTTTTTGCGGCCTGGTACATCTCCTGGCCTTGCGCAATGACGATGCGATGAAGCGCTGAATGGTGGTTGTGGTGCAGTAGTGCGGGATCATCGCTGTCCCATTGCACTACCTCGCTTGGTTGGAGTCCTTCCAGTACATCGTCGATGGAGTTTGCCCGAATACCTTCAGCAACCTGATGAATGGTTGAGCCAAAACGCCAAGTCTTGGTCAATGTCATGACGCTGCGTGGTAAGCCAGCCACGATATCGGCAAGTACGGCGCCAACATCAACGGAGGAAAGTTGGAAAGGATCGCCGACAAGGACGAGGCGTGTTTTAGGAGCCAGCGCCTCTACTAATCGTGCCATGTGGGGCAGCGCCACCATGGAACACTCATCGACGATGATGACGTCGTAAGGAAGTGGGTTCGTGGCGTCGTGGAGAAAACGAGTTTGTGATCCTTGGCGCCAGCCAAGAAGACGGTGCAGCGTACTGGACTGGAGCTTGGATAACGGCTCATGGAATCGATCAGGAAGACGAGGCATCTGTTCCATGATCGACTCTTGTAGTCGTGCTGCAGCCTTGCCAGTAGGAGCGGCAAGCGCGATATGGAGTGGGCGAGGGCTGGTGTCAATTAAGGCAGCGAGTAGCCGTGCCACAGTCGTCGTCTTTCCGGTGCCAGGGCCACCAGCGATAACTGTAAGTCCGGTTCCTAGAGCACAATGGGCAGCTTCACGCTGCTGATCGGGCTCATCACCATGGTCATTGTCAGGCGGGAAAAGCTCGTCCAAGACGGCATCAGTGTGAGGCGGTATCGGTATCGTGGTGGAACTATGCTTCAGTAAAGCGCGACGTACAGTTTCTTGATATCCCCAGTAACGTTCCATATACACGAGGCCATCAACAAGACGTAGCGGAAGCGGTCCTGGAGTTGGACTATCGCCGCAGGTCACCATGACTGAAGATTCAAGGGCCGAGCGCCATGCGGTGGGTTCTGGCCACGGCAGATCCTGGGCATCAATGTGGTGTTCTTCGTGAGTGAAAGGCCCTGCAGCGACCGATGCTAAGTCAATGCAGACCGAACCATGACGTAGAGCACGAATGAGTAAAGCGGTGGCTAACCAGACGCGCTGATCCATTTCATGGCTGAGCTGGCCTAAACGTTGGGCGGCATAACAGTCGGTTGAGTCAAGGATTCCGGCATCAGCGAATGGCTGTAATTGTGTCGCGAAAGTAGTCATCAGTTAAGGTCTCCACCAATCGCGTCGGATAGGGCAATGATGAGGTCTGCTGGTGGTTGCCAGGAGAATGCGCCGTAGGAAAGTCCGGCATCAGGGCCATCGCTAATCACGGCTGATGGGCCTGCCATTCCACGTAAGAACAGGTAGAGCACTCCACCAAGATGGATCTGTGGATCATAGTCAGGCTGGCGCCAGCGTAAGAAGCGATGGAGCGCTACTTGGTAAAGCAACGCCTGGAGTGGGTAGTGCGAGTCCATCATGGCTTGTGCCATCGCATGTTGGCTGTAGTGCCCAACAAGAAGATCAGCCCCCAGCGGACCAATGCGGTTGGTCTTGTAATCGACGACGAGATAACGTGCTGGACTGCCAAACCGCAATACCGCATCGATCGATCCAGTGAGATACCCATGCAGAGTTTGGGAAGCAAGCTCAGGACGTCGTAGCCGCTCAGGATATGACGCCAAGAGATCGCCAGAATCAAGATGCTGATCGAGGAGGTGCGCTACCTCGGCAAGGGTGAGGGCTCGTGGTCCAAGAACCATGTCAAAATCTAGTTCGGCACACCGATCTCTGATGGAGAAATCAGTCAGACAGCGCCCTTGGGCTAACGGGCCAAGCGGGGTATGTAGCGCAAGAAGTAGCGCCTGAGCGTAGGCGTCGATATCGAGATCTGCAACAGGAACCCGAGCCGTAGCCGCAGCTAGTAGTTCTGATAGCTGACCAAGAAGATCATCATGCTGTGGATCTAGTTGTTCTAGCACTGCATGGGTAAGGGTTCCAAACTGTGTACCGCCACCAAAATCTGCCATGGGAGATGGCTGGAGGGCAAAGGAGTCAGTAGGTGAGGGAGTATCTGGAATTGTCTCGATCTCTGGTTCGTCGGATTCCATTGGCACGGTATTCGGCGCCAGATCATGTGCCGCGGCAGTCAAAGCCGAATATGAGGTGCGTCGCCAGGTGTGATCGATGCGACGCGTGAAGGTAGCAGCGCTAAGGTTCGCAATGTCAGGATCGGCATCGAGCAAGATACTCGGTCCAGCCTTGTGCTGGCATGGCTGAACTAGCTGGTGATGCTGACGTAGAACTGGTGACTGATTAAGATCGAGGTCGGGATAGCTCCGCGAGGGTACTGCAAAACCATCATCGGGAATCGTGCGGAATAGCAATCGCTGAAGCGGGGAATAGGACAGGCTTGCAGTAGTGGGATACCACCATGTGGTGACTTGGCACTCAGCCCGAGTAAGCGCGACATAGAGCTTGCGCAGGCTATCGCCACCATCTTCTCGCTCAGCCTGCATCCAGCGATCACGCCGTCCGGTTCCAGCTTTTCCTGCAACGTCTAGACAACGGCCACCGTGATCGTCGTGGTAGAGCAGCGGAGCGCCTTCATCGGAAGGGCGATACTCAAGACACGCGTCGGGAAGATACACAATGGGAAATTGCAGGCCCTTTGCGGAGTGAATCGTGAGGATCTGAACGGCATCAGCATCCGTTTCTAGCCGCTGGACACGTGTATCCGAACGGTCATCTCCGTGAGAAATTTGCTCACGGAGCCAGGCACATAGTTCCATAGCGCTGCTGCGCTCAGGAAGCTCAGACTGAAGCAATTGCGCAATGTGACGTAAATCCGTTAGCCGACGTTCACCTTGAGGTTGGGATAAGAGCCGCGATACCACCTGGTAATCAGCCATGATCTGATCAATAGCTGCAGTGCTTCCTCGCTCTGCACAGGTGATACCCCACGCATGAATACGTCCGCGAAGATGTGTCAGTGCTGCTTCATCGACACTGGCAAGATCATCCATGGTCCAGCCAATGAGGTCGGTTAAAGCAGCGTGTCGGATAGTGCCTGAGCTTGGATTTGCTACAGCATTCAAGACGGTGAGCCAAGACAGCGCTGCTGGTGTGGCAACGGTGACCTTGACCCGCTGACGAGTTGCGCCGTCATTGCGGTAGTTGGTACTGGCAATGACTGAATCAGCACCAGCAAAAACGGTGGGAACGCCAGCATCAATAAGGCCATCGCGGATGAGTCGGCCAAACGGACGTCCAGAAACCAAGATCGCCAGATGACGAGGACGAATCGGTTCTGGGCCAGCCTCTGTAAGGGTGAGCTGAGCATTGCTGCCAAGGAGCGCCACAATATCGGCGACAAGGTCTTCAGCGATGCCAGCGCGCGCTTCATCGACACGGGGTAGCCCCTGGGTAGTAGTTGGGTCGCAGGTCTTTGCTCTGATGCGCAGCGGCTGGTCCCATGGGGCAGGAGCGCTGAGACGGGGATTTTCTTGGTGTGCAGAAACTGGGTAGACCGCGATGGAATCTTCGCCGAGGGCGGCTCCGTAGAAGAGCTCACCTAATGCAGAGACAAGGCGGCTATCCGTTCGGAAATTTGTGTCTAAGGTTTGCCAACTCCCGGTGATAGTTCCAGAACGAACTTGGTCAGTTGCGTCGAGATAGCTATACACGTCGGCGCCTCGGAATGCATAGATTGCCTGCTTTGGATCGCCAATCAACACAACCGTGGACTGGCCCAAGAAAGCTTTTGTCATGATGTTCCACTGCAATGGATCGGTATCTTGGAACTCATCAATCATGACGATGGGGAAACGCTGAGCAAGACGGTGACATGCGGCAGTTCCCGTGTCTGGGGAATTCAGTGCCTCGAAGAGGCGATTGAGCATGTCATCGAAGGTGTAGATACCAGCACGCTGGCAGCGGTGTTGTATCTCAGCGCGAACAGCTTGAGCAAAGTCTGATCGTTCTTTGGCTCCGGCAGGTTCGGTCACCACCGTAATATCGGCGAAATTATTTTCTGCGACCTCATCACCGATGGTAAGTGCCTCGATAAAGGTGAAGGGCGTCTGCTCATACTGGGCAAAGCGCGCCACATAGAGATCATGGACAACGTCGCGGGCAAGTGGGCGGAGATCTTCGACGAAATCAGGAATTGGCTCGGGATCAGCAAGAATGCCCAATTCAGTGACCATGGCATGACAGAACTCATGTGTCGTTGCGATCATGGCGCTATCAAAATCACGGAGTGCGGTTGAAACCCGTTCGAGTCGGTTGATTCGCTCGGGCCCTGTGCACGCGCAGAGGAAATCAATAAACGAGTCCGGGCTAGGAGCTGTGCGCGCTAGTGCACGGTGTAGCTGGCGCAAGCGATCTCGTACTCGATCACGTAACTCCGCAGTCGCAGCACGGCTGAAGGTTACTAACATCAGGTGATCAAGAGTGACGACCCCCTCAGCTATATAACGAGTAGCGAGACCAGCGAGAGCATAGGTTTTCCCGGTGCCAGCACTTGCCTCAAGGACGCAGGTTCCATAAGGAAGATCACCAGTTAGCGAGAAGGGAGATGGCGTGGTCATCAGTTCTCCTGTAATCCAAGAATTGGATTCCATAGCAACATAGCTAAGGCCCCTGCCAGCGTTGTTTCTTGTGGGCAGGCAAAGGTTGTGGGAATCTCTGTATCAGTAAAGAGCGATTCCACAGTTGGATAGAACGGCGCTAGAGAGTCTTGCTCATAAGACCAATCTCGACGAAGTCGGTCTAAGAACTGTGGTGTGCATGGATCAAGATGGGTCAGTAACCGGCGAGTTCGGGCATATTGAGCACTGATCCCAGGTGATAACGGCAACGGACGAGTTTGCCCATAGCGGGCGATAGCTGCAAGCTGTTGAATACCACGTGCGGTATTCCATCCTGGTGGGATAGGGCCAATCACGTTCTGACTACGTTTACCGATCATCTGCCAGCGCCATTGGCCTGGTTCGCTGGTCTGTAATGCGAGGAGCATCAACCAGCCGCGGAGCAGATGTTTTGCTCGTACTACCGAGTAGGCGACATCGACAATGTCGTGACCATATGTGGTGACAATACCGGTCAAGCGAGTTCCGCCAAGATCAAGGTCGATGACGTGATCTTGATATGGATGGGCACGATACGGTGCTGCCGCGTCAGCAATAGCGCGTACTTCAGCACCAATGTGTTCCAGACCAGGAGCGCCTAGATTGTGTGGGGGGATGCTACCGCGTAGC
>JBOFIQ010000113.1:0-8258 GCA_051650245.1 Propionibacteriaceae bacterium
CCCAATACGATGGCGCCAACTGCTCCCACTGATGCACCGCTAGAGATCCCGAGTAGATAGGGGTCAGCCAGATCATTACCGGTCAGAGATTGCAGCACCGCTCCACATTGCGCCAGAATCGCCCCCACTGCAGCAGCCGCCATAACCCGAGGCAATCGGAGCTGCCAAATAATACGGTCATCAAGCACCGAAACCTGCCCCGAGTAGGGCAAATGGCAGCGACGGGCAACAACATTCCATACCTGCTCAGCGGGGAGACCAACCGAACCAAGGGTGAGCACGAAGAGCATGCTGGCCGCCAAAGCGACGGCCAGCATGAGTGCTAATGACCGCTGAAAATGCGGACTACGGCGAACGCTCACTTGGGCAATGCGGCGAGCTGATCGCTGAGCATGCTGGCACCTTCAGCCAAGCGGATACCTGGAGTCGTCGCACTAAATGGAATCACCACGTAGCGCTTGTTCTTTACTGCATCCAGCTGGCTCAGCACTGGATCGGCTTCAAGGTATGCCTGCTTCTTTGCTGCGGTATCCCACGAAGCCTCAGCAAAAACAATGACATCTGGTTTCGCTGCAACGACATCTTCCCAGGAACCATCAGCCCATCCACCAGAAAGTTTTTCAAAGATATTGGTCGCACCCACAGTCTTGATCAAAAGCTGCGGACCACCGGCTCCGGCACCGACAAATGGCGTCTTATCCCCCGAATCGAACCAGAAAATCTTTTTTCCTTGTCCAGCAGCCTTCTGACGAACCTCATCGAGTTGCTTCTTTTGCGAATCAATGAGGTTCGTGGACCGGTCAGTAACGCCGAAGATGGCCGCAACGTCGGAGACCTCGCCCCAGACATTGTCAAAACTGGCATCCGCCTTCGGAGTTCCCTTGGGGCAGCCAAAAGGGCTGAGGTAGGTACCGATGGAATCTTTGGCGATGACGTCACGGGTGCCAAGATTCTTCTCCGTGAAAGCGCTGCCATACGAGGCGTAAGCGAAGTCTGGTCCGGTTGCGAGGAACTGTTCCTTACTTGGGTACTTCTGACTAAGAACAGCAACCTTCTTGTATGCCTCAGCATTGCTGGGCGAGATTGTGTCGTCGAGGTAGGCCGTTCCCACCATGCGATCTTGTAACTGCAAGGCCAATGCGACTTCAGTTGCACCTTGATTAAGTGTCACCATCTTCTGCGGTGACTTATCCACCGTTATCTGTTGGCCACAGTTTGTTATGGTCACTGGCGTAAATGCCGCAGTAGGGGCGTTAGTGGAATTACCCTCCGGTGAACCAGCACAAGCCGAAAGTGCCAACGCCAGAACTGGACCGACAACAATGAGGCGACGCGAAACAGCACGCATTAAAATACTCCTGGGTATGCACGGAAGGCCTGAGTCGCGAGGCCCAAATCGTCAAAACACTCACGGGTGTGAGCATCTTGCCAGCAGGTTTTCGGGCTTGACATCAACCGAAATTGGGCGCCTTCCCAGGATTACTCCCAGTGGCGTGTACCCATCTCGTCCGTCATACCGCTGCGCGTCAGCTCCGGTATCGCACCGGATTCCCTGGCCTTGTCGGCGTCTGGCAGCTTTAGCCTATAACAATCGTGATATGCGCCAGAGCTGGCACTGTCAAAGTCCTCTACATGCCAGCGCTGCTGCTCGTAGTTTTCTTTGCACCACCAGAATTGTCAGACCCTCCCTCTACGATGTGACACATGACTGACACCACGGCTCTACCCCTTTCCGAGCAGGCGCACCACGCGCTATGTCGGCTTGTCGGAAAACCTGATGCTGTCTTTCATGAGGGGCAGCTAGAAGCCGCCTTAGCGCTTGTCGAGGACCGCCATCGTGCCCTCGTTGTTCAGCGCACTGGCTGGGGTAAGTCCGCGGTATATTTCGTTGCCACACAGCTACGCCGAGCCGCTGGCGCCGGTCCCACGATCATCATTTCTCCGCTCTTGGCATTGATGCGTGACCAGATTGCCGCTGCCCAGCGGGCCGGGGTACGTGCTGTTACCTTGAACTCAGCAAATGCCACGGAATGGGATGAGGTATTGGCAGCGCTCTGTGCCGATCAGGTCGATGTGCTGTTGATCTCACCAGAGCGTCTCAACAACCCCGCGTTCCGAGATGAACAACTCTCGGGCTTGGCTCATCGCTGTGG
This sequence comes from Propionibacteriaceae bacterium, assembly GCA_051650245.1. GTDB lineage: Bacteria > Actinomycetota > Actinomycetes > Propionibacteriales > Propionibacteriaceae > JBOFIQ01. Next base: position 2,154 of record JBOFIQ010000113.1, read on the forward strand.
CTTACTTGTCGTCGACGAAGCCCACTGTATTTCGGACTGGGGCCATGATTTCCGTCCAGATTACCGTCGCATCCGGAATCTTCTCGCAGAGTTGCCAGACGCCACCCCGGTACTCGCAACGACAGCAACCGCTAATGCCCGCGTGGTAAGCGACATTGCCGATCAACTCAGTGCAGGTGGGCATGAGGTTCTCACCATTCGTGGGGCTCTGGCGCGTGACTCGTTGCGCCTCGGCGTTCTCGATCTCTCGAAGACTCAGAACCAGGTGGCTTGGCTCACCCAACATCTCAATGATTTCCATGGCTCGGGCATCATCTACACCTTGACTGTCGCTGCGGCAGAAGATCTTGCCGTTGTACTGCGTGATGCTGGCCATAATGTCAAGGCCTATACCGGCCGTACCGATGTCGCCGAGCGTGCCCAGCTTGAAGAAGAGCTACGCCACAATGAGATCAAAGCACTCATTGCAACCTCAGCTTTAGGTATGGGTTTTGATAAACTAGACCTTGGTTTCGTCATCCATCTGGGGGCACCGAACTCCCCCGTGGCCTATTACCAACATATTGGACGTGCAGGGCGTGGTGTAGCTACAGCCGACGTCTTGTTGCTGCCTACAACCCAAGATCGAGAAATCTGGAACTATTTTGCGACGGCTTCGATGCCCGACCAGGAAAAGGCCACCGCTGTTATCAGTGCGCTAGAGCGCGCTGATAAGCCGCTATCCGTACCTGCGCTTGAAACGCTCGTTGATCTACGCCGAACCCGGTTGGAGTTGCTCTTGAAGGTTCTTGACGTTGATGGCGCAGTGCAGCGAGTACAGGGCGGTTGGGTGACAACCGGAAAGCCGTGGGCCTACGATGCGCAACGCTACCAGCGCGTAACTGAAGCCCGGTCCCGCGAGCAAGATCTGATGCTGGACTATCAACGCGGCTCCCGCTGTCGCATGGAGTTCTTGACTGCTGCGCTCGATGATCCAGCAGCGCACCCCTGCAACCGGTGCGATGTTTGTTCTGGCCCTTGGGTTGATTCATCTGTTGATGAAAACAAAGCCACCGCTGTTCACCAAGCGCTCTTGCGCCCCGGGATCGAGATTGAGCCACGACTTCAGTGGCCCACGGGAATGGACCGGCTCAATATCCCAGTTAAGGGCAAGATCATTAACGGTGCTGCCACTGGGCGAGCGCTGGCGCGCTTTTCCGATCTGGGGATGGGACAGCGGTTACGGTCACTGTTCCTTGCCGAAGATGCACCAGTACCTAGCGATGTCATCGAGATGTGCATCCGTGTTCTACGCGAGTGGGGTTGGGCAGACCGTCCTGTTGCTGTGGCCTGGGTACCTTCTCGACGGCACCCACAACTCATTGGCTCGACTGCGTCAGCATTAGCCAGCCTGGGACGAATGACAGATCTAGGGCCATTGTCTTTACTCAACGGTGGGCCGTCTGGAAACCCAGGCGGAAACTCTGCTTACCGGCTGTCTGGCGTCTGGGGGCATTTTGGAATACCCGACGCTATGTCTCGTGGGTTGGCAAACGCTCCAGGCCCTGTACTACTCGTTGATGATCTCGTCGATTCTCGCTGGACTCTCACCGTCTGTGCGCAACTCCTACGTCGTGCTGGTGCGACCGCAGTCCTTCCATTAACTCTTGCAAGCGAAGTCTAATAGTCTGCTGACACTACTATCACCTCTACGGATTAAAAGTCTGTAAGGCTGACAAAAGGTTTGCGCTATCCATGTCCTCACCTGCGTCGGGCAAGGACAGCAGAAGCGGTTTAGGCCAACATGACGTTTCTGGGTCAATCAGGAACTGAATTCTCCTGGGGAGAAGCTCACAGGCTTAGCACCTAACTCCCTACGTCAGCGCCTCGCTAGTGCGTTGAACGCCGCCGTGACATGCCCAGGAGCGTTACTCCGACCAGCGCAAGCCCACAACCAGCAAGGGCTGCGATCGTCAGTGAGTAGCGTGCACCAGTACGTGCCAGCAGCGCTTCACGCTGAGCTTCTACTCCCATCACTGGAGCAGGAACAGCGCCCGGTTCCGTACCTGGCGCCGCTGGCGCTACGGGATTCTCCCCCGGCATAACGATGTCAGGCACATCGGCAATAGCCATCGCCATCACATGAGCCGTATGCGAGTAGCCTTCGTGTCCTGGAATATCGATAACGCCATCGCCACCAGCAGCGAGCGTTGGCGCGCCGAGATAGTTCCCCACGAAGGCCACAGACCGACCGAACCGAGCCTGCGGCCCAGTCGAAGTAGTGGTGACGACCTTGTCGCCTAAATCACTCACGGCAGTAATGCCAGGGGGAATATCGCCAGCCTTGAACCGATAGACAGTTCCATCACCTTCACCCCAGGCTCCAACCGCGACCCAGCGCGAAGCCCCCGGCCCATCTTGCTGCGCATCAGCCGCATAACCAAAACCAGAGCCTGCTGCATTACCCACGATGACTGAGATAGTGGGATCATTACTCTCCGTTGTCGTATCGAGTCGGACCATCCGCGAGCGGGCTGCACCAGCCTGTGCCCCAGCAATCCGGGGACGAGCCACCGCCTTCGTCGGGTTGATCACACGCTTATCAATGATCGCCTTCGTGCCATGAACCAGGGCAACACCACCAGCCGCTTGATGAGCAACCTCGCCGCCATCAAAACCGATGATGAAGTCTCCTATCCCATCGCCATCAACGTCGCCAACACCAGTAGTCGATGTTCCTGCTCCCAAGCGATAGGAGTGATCGTCAGCCATAAAGAGCTGGTAGCCAGCGAAAGCGTCTCCCAGATTGATACGCGTCTGAGTACGATCCCCATACACAACCCAGGCATGCCCTGGAACAGCATTCGCCGTGAAATGGTTAAAATCTGCGAGCACGAAGTCGAGTTGTTGATCACCATTAACGTCACCGACGGGGGCAAAGCTACTCAGCGTCGATCTTTCCGGTAGATCAACACGAAGCATGACTGCCGAGTTTGGGGCGTCGATATTCGTGAGATCTACTGTGGTAGGGTCCTTGCTCCCGCGCACAACAAAGGCAGCTCCCGCGTTCGTAGAAAAATCACCTGCAGCAAGCCGCGCATTAGCAACCACGAAACCTACTTCGGCTAACCCATCACCATCGAGATCACCAATTCTGGTGACCTGGAATCCAGGTGCACCCTCTGCGGGTAGCGCGATCATACGTCCACGGCTCGCAGTTAATGTATTGAGATCTGTAGCGGCAAGATCACTACCACCAAAGATGATCCAGACACGCGACATAGAGAACGACGTCACCGCACTATCGTCAATGTGATCGCCGTTGGTGTCCCCCAAACACGCAACCGATAGACCAATAGCTGCGTCGGTACCAGGATCTGCAGTCTCACGCGGACCGTTAATCGTGATGATGCGCTTATCTGGCAATGCGGTTCCAGGTGTCCCGCCAGGTATGACCTGTACCTGGCCAGTGACGGTGAAAACCCAGCCCTTAGTCGGAGTTGAATCGGCGTAATACGGATCATATTTCCACTCAGAACGTGGCGCACCGCCAGAGACAATGTCTGGCTGTCCATCACCAGTGACATCACACGCGCCACGCGCTAACGAACCACCCATACCTGAGGTGAACTCACCCAACCAGCTCTTCACATCGGTCTGGTCCAACGGCGTCATTCCCGGTTCAGCGCTTGGGTCGGCAGGCTTGGGGCTAGTCGGCTCAACGGGGTCCGTCGGCGCAGCTTCGCCCTGATGGGAAAGGTCGATAGTCCAGACATCAACCTTCTTAGCAGCATCTCCGGTGTAAATCGTGGTGAGCTTATCGGTCCCACGACGTGCCACGATCCCCACGCGTAGACCTCCGTCACCTGCATCACCATCTTCGCTTGCCAACCAGGCTTTCTGCGACGTGGGAATATCGTCAATACCGCGGCCGACGGACCAGTTCTGCTTCAAGGCGGTCGCGGAGATCACGAGCGCCCCAGGATGCTCTTCATTATCAGGACGGCCAACGACCAGTGCACCCGGATGATCATCATCAGTGACGAATGCCAGCGCACTACCGATTCGTCCTCGCGCTGGCTGGCGAATGAGCGTACCGGCAGCCTTTCCATCACGGAGTACAGCAGACTCTGTCATCGCCGCAGTATTAACGCTCACCGGCAAATGCGCGCCGCTGCCATAGACGATGGACACTGCGCCAGTACGTCCATTAGCCAGCGGTGCACCAATAGCAACGTCATCAATACCATCTTCGTTGATATCGCCAACACCAGTAAGCGCACTACCGAAATCTTGCCCAGCGCCAGCAGTAATCGCGACCCCAGCATCAGCGAGCGGCTTTGACTCAGCATTGGCGGGAATGAGCCACACAACACCATGTGCACTATCGCTGGCAGCGATAGCCGGAGCCGCATCGCCTGCGACGTAGCCCACAGAGGCCAGAGTAGTAATCGCTGCGCCGGTCCAACTCGCTGTTGCATCAGTACTTGCGACGCTTCCTGACGTAGGAACTGTAGCGAAATAGTGCACAGCATCACCTGCTGCGACGGCAAAACCACGATCGTCGGGAGCAAAAGTTGAACTCATACCAGCCAGCGCGGTTGGGATAGCAGCGAGAGCCACCGAAGCCTGAACTGGGATCTCCCCGCCTTTGGGGCTCTTGCCGAGTTCACTCAAGATCACTGACTGGTCCGCGCTGACCGCCACGACGGCTTTGCCTTGGGGCCCGGTGGGGACACATGCGATCTGATCGCCAAAATGCTCTACTCCGGCGGGCGCAGTGTAGAAAATTACCTCTGGCTGATCAGCGATCGAACGGATAACTTCATTCGTGGCTGAGCCATATGGGATGTATGGAACCACCGCGAGCCGTTTGAGCTCTGGATCAACAAAGATCATGTCAGCGAGGCCATCACCCGTGGCGTCGCATGAAGTTGCGGGGACCTTATGTGCATCGGGATAGGTAACCCGATCAGTTTTTCGAATAACGTCGTGATAACGCGAAGGATCAATATGCGACCAACGTTTTTCTTGCGAGTCAGCATCCGTCGCATGTTTTTCTGCTTCCGTTGCAGAAGCTAACGGTAGCGATGCAAAAGTTAATGTCACGGCCAATCCGCAAAGTGCGAGCCGTGACATTCTACGACATAGTCCATTATCAGGACTAGGCATGGAGATCCTCCAGTAGCAGTTCGTTTTAGGTAAGGCTATCCTAAGTATTTCTTGGGGGTGGCGCAACTCTCCAACGGTTTGACACCGCTGCCCGCCTTGCCATTGCATACCCTATGCGGTAGTTTATGAGTAACTAGTCACTCAGTAACCAGAGGAATGCGATGTCAGTACGTCATGCCCTTCTTGCCATCGTGGCCACAGAGGCAGTCTCGACCTATGCCCTACGCAAAGAGTTTGAAGCTCGCACCGGTGTTATCTGGCCGCTGAATATCGGGCAAGTTTCGACCACAATGAGCCGCCTCGAACGTGACGGCCTGGTCTACCGCGCCGCCAACGAAGATGCCGCCCCATGGCAGCTCACCTCCGCAGGTAAGTATGAGTTGCACCAATGGTGGAACACACCGCTCCTACGCGAAGCTCCAGACCGTAATGAACTCGTCATCAAGCTCTCCATGGCAGCATGCGATCCGCAGGTCGATTTCCTTGCCGTCATCCAAAAGCAACGATCCGCGGCCATGCATGCCCTTCACGACGTCACCCGCGCCGCTCGTAACCTTGCTCCAGACGATCTGGCGTCACGGCTAATTCTTCGCCATCAGATCTACTCTCTCGAAGCCGAGATCCGCTGGCTCGACGACACCGAGCAGCTCCAAAGCCTCCACCCGCGCTCGATACGCCCGACGGCCAAAGACGTCGCCAGCCCCCGCCTCCCCCAAGGAATACAGCGATGAACGAGGTACTCACCTTCAACCAAGTCAGCCGTATCCATAGCAACGACGCTCATCGCGTTGTTGCGCTCGACCAGGCCAGTTTCACCATCAATCGTGGCGAATTTGTTGCGGTGATGGGTCAATCGGGGTCTGGCAAGTCCACTCTCTTAAATCTGGCTGGCGCACTCGACCTACCCACCATAGGAACCGTTCACGTTGCTGGACAGTGCACGGGAACGATGTC
>JBOFIQ010000114.1:0-7008 GCA_051650245.1 Propionibacteriaceae bacterium
CATGCCACAGCGGGACTGGTGTCATTCCCGTGAGACGTACCGCACGCAGCGCATCATGATCGTCGAGCGTGCCGGGGAAGGTCACAACCCCAACGCGTGCGCTCACTGCGCGGCCCGAACGGTGTAGGACTCGATCACGGTATTAACCAGCAACGTCGCTGCCGCATTATCGATCTGGGCAAGGCGTTCAGGTGTGGCCTCACCTTCGATCTCAATCTCAAAACGCTTACCTTGACGAACCGTCAAACCATCAAAACCAAGACGCTCAAGTGCGCCAGAGATTGCTTTGCCCTGCGGATCAAGGATCTCTGGCTTGGGCATAACGTCGACAATGACTGTGGCCATGACGCCATCCTAACGAAGCTAGTTAATGGAAAAATCGGTGCCGGTCAACCGGCGATAGGCTTCGAGATAACGCTCTTGCGTTGCCTCGACAACAGCCGCCGGTAATGGCGGAGCTGGAGTTCCTGATGCCGGGTCCCAGCCCGACGTTGTGGCTAACCAGTCACGGATGTACTGCTTATCAAACGAGACCATGGCATGACGATCAACCCACGCCTGGGCTAACCAGAAGCGACTGGAATCAGGCGTCAGCACTTCGTCAGCAAGCACCACAGTGCCATCGCGACGCTGCCCAAACTCACACTTGGTATCCGCCAAGATGATGCCCCGCTCAGCGGCGATAGTTGCAGCTCGCTGGTAAATCCGCAGTGATAGTTCCCGCAATTCTTGGGCCAATTCTGGGTCCATAATGCGACATAACTGCTCGTAGCTCACTGGCTCGTCATGTGCACCCAGATCAGCCTTCGTTGATGGGGTAAAAATTGCCGGGTCGAGTTGGTCACCATCAGCTAGACCCTCGGGTAAAGCAATACCGCTCACCACGCCGGTTCGCCGGTAATCCTGATATCCCGAGCCAGTGATATAGCCGCGCACCACACATTCTGCTGGCAGCATCGCGAGTTTCTCGCACACCATTGCTCGACCTCGGACAGCTTCTGGAACCTCAACCGAAATCACATGATTAGGTACCAGATCACGCAATTGCTCAAACCACCACAGGCTCAATTGCGTCAAAATCGCGCCTTTTGTAGGAATCTCGGGCTCAAGAATAACGTCATAGGCAGAAACGGCGTCGGTAGCAACAACCAGAATCTGTTCCGGGTCAGGCAGCGCATAGAGCCGCCGGACCTTACCAGCATGAATCAACGGGAGATCAAGCTCGGGGGTGCTCACGCGACCAGCCTAAGCAACGACGTCTGCGCGCGATATACCGGGGCTGGTTCCAGCACTATTGCACCAAGAAAATGGTGTTTTGCCCGCAGGAAATAAACCAGATGCGCAATCACGTGAGGTGTTCTACGCTTAGCCTTCGCCAGAGAATCTGGCCTGACACGACAAGGAGGTGAGTGCAATGCAACTGAACACTGCCATGCACCTAAAAACCATCTGGAGAACACGTGTCACCGAAAGATTTATCGTTTGACCCGCTCGAAGACGAGTGGTTCATTAAAAATACCAACCGCACTACTCAGTGGGATGAATATGATCCCGACCTTAACCTCGACGGCCATCGCTGGAGCAGCTGGCCAACGCTGACTCGACTAGAGCGAGGACCGCAACCCTACCCATCGTGGGTGATCGAAGATCATGGCGCCCGCGATGAAGATCTCGGCATTCTCAAATCCGGCAAGGAAGCTGACGTCTTTTTGCTGCGCAGATTCATCGACGACCGCGAGGTTTACTTGGCGGCTAAGCGCTATCGCTCCCGCGAGCACCGGCAATTTACCCGTGATGATGGCTATACCGAAGGTCGCAGAGTACGAAAATCTCGTGAAATGCGAGCGCTCCAACGCGGCACGAACTTTGGCCGCCAGCTTGCTCAAGGACTGTGGGCCGCTGCCGAATGGCAAGCAATGGTCGAGCTGTGGCAAGCAGACTTTCCTCTCCCCTATCCGATGAGTTTTGACGGCAACGAGCTGCTCATGGAGTTCATCGACGTCGATGGAGCTGCAGCTCCTCGACTAGCCCAAACCCGGCCAAGCCCAGCCGTGCTTGCACACTTGTATGAGCAATTCCGCGACATCGTGCTGCGCTTAGCAGCACGCGGTAATGCCCACGGGGATCTATCGCCGTACAATATTCTGGTCCGGGATGATCGGTTGATCGTCATCGATTGGCCCCAACTCATCGACATCGTCGCAAATCCTGATGGCATGGATTATCTGCTCCGTGATTGCACGGTCACCGCAGAATGGTTCACCACACGAGGGTTAGCAGTTGATGGTGAGGCTTTATTTGCTCAAGCGGTTGGGCAGATCTAGGTTCACGAATCATGCCATGATCGTGGGGTGAAACAGCGTGATTGGGTTATCGATATCGTCCGAGTAGCGGCGGTCATCATCGTCGTAAGCATGCACTGGACGTATGCCCGTGTTACCGCTGTTGGCGGCAACCCCGTCATCACCCAGGCCTATAACGGGCTGGGGTGGCACCTCGCGACCTGGCTGCTCATGGTGATGCCCGCCTTCTTCATTGCCGGCGGGTTCGCCAATACCTTGATCTGGGATCGTTGCGTGGCCAAGGGACAACACTATGGTGAGTTCCTTGGCCTACGCGCCCGCCGCCTCGTCACGCCTGTTATTCCCCTGCTGCTCATCGTCGTGACACTTGTCGCGTGCTGCAACCACGTTGCACCCGGATTGGGGAAGATGCTGGGAAAACAAGCTGGCAACGTTTTATGGTTCCTCGCGGCCTATCTGTGCTGTGTGATGGTTGCGCCTCTCCAGGTGTGGCTTCATGACCGGATCGGCTCACTGATCCCGGTGCTCCTCCTCACCGGGCTGACGACGGGTTTGTTCTACGCCTGGCACCGCTGGCCTGCACACATTGATCTGACCTACACCATGTTCTTGGTCTGGCCAGCCTGCCATCAGCTTGGTGTTATCTACCAGCGACGTCGTTGGCATCAGCTTCCAACGTGGGGACTAGTACTGACCGCTGTTGCTGCCAGTGCGCTGATCGTCGTGTTGGTACAGGTCAAGATCTGCCCGCCGCATGTCATTGGTATGCGTGACGATATGCGGGCCAATCTCATTCCTGCTTCACCGGCAATGGTTTTGCTTGGCGTGGCCCAACTTGCCGCATTGATCTGGCTATCACGACGCTGCGCTGGCTGGGCTCCCACCACGATCTGGCAACGGCGCATCACCGGTTTCACTGCGCTGCTCATGCCGATCTATCTGTGGCACTTACCAACCCTGCTCGTCATGACTGGCATGGGTCTAGCCTTCCCTATGCTCCTTGTCGAGCCATGGTGGCAGTGGTGGCTGACGCGCCCTGTGTTCTTCTGCATCGGCTTTGTCATCCTTGCTGGCATCGTCGCCCTTGCAGCGAAATGGGAGCTTTTCATGCAGCGCTTCGCGTCCCGCACAACGACACTCAGCGTCACAGTGGGCGCTCTCGCCGCCACCGCCGGGATCTTCGATCTGTGGCGCTACTCCATCCGAGTAACACCTCGCGGGTTGCTCAGCGTCGCGGCAGTATTGATCGCGCTACCGTTGCTGACGACCTTCCGACGTCACCAGCATTAGCCGCAGCAGCAACCATCAACAGCACGGCTCTTGTGCTGTGTTGGCTCACCAGTCTCGTAATCGAACCATTGTTGAGTGCCATCGGCCATCCGGCAGGCTATCGGCTGATGCCCATGATCGATGCCAAAGAATCGCACACCGGTATCTGGACGTTGCCAGAACGGCTGCCCATTAATCGCCACGAGCGCCAACCAACTACGTTCCCCATCGTCAAGGATGCACACCGAGGCCCCGTCGACGTGCGGTGCACACGCCAGCACTGCCTTGCCATCGACCCGACCACGGTAAATGATCCGCGTGAGGCGCAGGTCCTCAACTTCTAGCTCATCGTGATGGCAGGTTGCTTTGAGAAATTCGAGACTCACAGCACTGATCCTGGCGTGTAAGTAGCCGCCTCGCGGTGGGCTTCGACGATCGTGGCAACCTGGGCTGCGACGGCTTCTGCTTGGTGAGCTGCTGCCCCAGATAACTCAATCGGGGCGGCAACGATCGCGTCGAGATCATGCCGCGACAGTCGCAAGCGGCCGTCTGCAGCAAGCCGGTCAAAGAGGTCGTTCTTCCCTGAGCCGGTTTCGCGCAACTCCAGCGCTACCGCAACAGCATTTTCCTTGATGATCTCGTGCGCTTCTTCACGTCCAACGCCTTGACGCACTGCTGCCATCAAGACCTTCGTCGTCGTCAAGAAGGGCAGGTAGTGAGCAAGCTCGGCCTGGATCATGGCCGGGAACTGACCGAAGTCAGCCAAGATCGTCAAGACTGTCTCCACTAACCCATCAAAGGCAAAGAAGGCATCCGGCAACGCGATGCGGCGGACTACCGAGCAGGACACGTCGCCCTCATTCCACTGATTACCCGAGAGTTCATCAAGCATGTGGGCATAGCCCTTGAGAATGGCATTGAACCCATTAACCCGCTCACAGCTACGCGCATTCATCTTGTGCGGCATTGCCGAACTCCCCACCTGGCCCGGCTTAAAGCCCTCCGTCACCAGTTCCAACCCGGCCATGAGTCGAATCGTTGTCGCGAGGTTCGACGGACCTGCAGCAGCCTGCACAAGCGCCGTGAGTGCGTCGTAGTCCAGAGAGCGCGGATAAACCTGGCCCGTCGAGGTCAAGACCTGAGGCAAGCCCAACGCAGCCGAGACGCGCTCCTCTAGCGCAGTGAGCTTAGCCAAGTCACCACCCACTAGATCGAGCATGTCTTGGCTGGTGCCCATCGGACCCTTGATCCCGCGCATGGCATAGCGATCTAGCAGGTTCTCAATACGGTGGTACGCCACCAATGTCTCATCGGCAACCGTCGCGAAGCGCTTCCCTAGTGTGGTGACCTGCGCTGCGACGTTATGCGACCGTCCCGTGACCGGAAGCTCCGCATATTGCACGGCATGGAAGCTCAATCCGGCAAGGATCGCGACGAGGCGATCTCGTACGAGTTGTAGCGAGGAGTACACCTGCCACTGCTCGATATTCTCAGTGAGGTCGCGGCTAGTCATACCCTTGTGGATGTGCTCAAAACCGGCCAGCGCATTGAACTCTTCGATACGGGCCTTGACGTCATGTTTGGTCACACGCTCGCGGGCGTCAATGGATGCGAGGTCGATCTGCTCAATGACCTGCCGGTATGCCGTAATCACCGTGTTGGGATCATCGCCACCAAAGTCAACGCCTAGATCACGCTGAGCTTCCATGACCGCGATCCACAGCTCACGTTCTTTGATGATTTTGCGTTCTGGAGACCATATGTCGCGCATGGCCCCAGAAGCGTAGCGAGTGGCAAGGACGTTGGGCATAGTCATGGGGTTCTCCTAGAGCGCGAAATGGGCAATGTCGGTACGGTGAAAACCGTTCGGAAAATCGAGAGCAGCAACAGCGGTATAGGCCTGCGCACGCGCCTGAGCTAACGTCGCACCGAGACCCACACAGGACACGACGCGACCGCCCGAGCTATGCACGCCAGTATCGGTCATCGTGGTACCGGCGTGCAGGTAGTAGTAGTCAGGAGTATCGGCAGGAATAGTGAGCGGTCCGTGATCGAGCGTGCCATCGGGGTAACCAGCGGCGGCAACGACCACATTGACGGCAAAGCCCGGTTTCCAGCGCAGCGGGCCGACGGTGTCGAGAGTTCCGCGAGCGGCTGCGTCAAGAACCTCACCAAGACCAGAATCGAGTAGGGCCAGGACGGTTTGGGTTTCAGGGTCGCCAAAGCGGGCATTGAACTCAATGACCTTGGGACCAGTAGCAGTGAGCACCAGCCCAACGTAGAGCAGCCCGACGAAGGGAACGCCTCGACGACGAAGCTCGCCGAGCGTGGGGAAGGTGACCTGTTCCATCACCTCATCGACGAATCCTTCTGGAAGCCAGGACAAGGGGTTATAGCTCCCCATCCCGCCAGTATTTGGGCCTTGGTCCCCGTCGAAAGCACGTTTGTGATCTTGGCTGGGCATGAGTGGGAGCGCATGCACGCCGTCCGTGATGACGAATAGCGATACTTCTGGGCCGCTCAGGAACTCTTCGATCACGACTTTCTCACAAGCCGCCGCATGAGCCTTAGCTACGGTGAGGTCATCCGTTACAACGACTCCCTTACCGGCAGCAAGAGCATCATCTTTGACGACGTAGGGCGCGCCAAATTGAGCGAAGGCAGCGTCGGCTTGCGCGCTCGTAGTGCAGCTATGCGATTGGGCAGTTGGAACCCCGGCAGCAGCCATCACCTCTTTTGCGAAAGCCTTGCTCCCCTCCAGCTGTGCGGCACCAGCATCTGGACCGAAAACAGCAAAGCCTGCAGCGCGCAGAGCATCACCCACGCCAGCAACGAGCGGAGCTTCTGGACCAATCACGACTAGCTCAATGTCGTAGTGACGAGCCGCGTCAAGGACCGCTTCCGTATCGGTTGGAGTGACCGCGATGTTCGTCGCGATCTGCGCGGTACCAGGATTACCCGGTGCCACAAAGAGTTGCGTCACATAAGGATCAGCAACCAGCGCACGTGCGAGCGCGTGTTCGCGCCCACCATTGCCTAACAGCAGTACCCGTCGCCCCATGAGGGAAGCCTATCGGTTTCGTCTGACATTGCAGTTAACCCCCGACTTACGCGCTAACCCCCGAGATAGAACTCGGGGGTTAGCGCGTAAGTCGGGGGTTAAGCTCAGATAAGTGGAGTCCGCACGATCAATTCGTCACGGCCAGGGCCGACGCCGATGCCGGAGATCCGGGTATGGCACAGTTCCTCAATGCGCGCGATGTAATTCTGCGCAGCCTTCGGCAGTTCCTCGAAGGTCCGAGCCGCCGAAATATCGGTATTCCAGCCATCGTGGTATTCCACGATCGGCTTAGCGTGATGGAACTCTGACTGCGTCATCGGCATCCGATCATGGCGAACACCATCGACGTCGTAGGCCACGCACAAGGGGATCTTG
>JBOFIQ010000115.1:0-2183 GCA_051650245.1 Propionibacteriaceae bacterium
ATCACACAAGGTGAGCTACAACGAGCGTAGCTGTCCGCAGGAGGCATGGACTGCATCACGGTCATTGGTTTCATCATCGCCAAGGAAGATAGACGTCGCGATTCCCCTCTCTTCCAAGGCACGCGCAAACTTAGCAATATCGCCAACATTCGTTGGCGCCACTGGCGATCCAGGAACAGCAAAAATACGCGAGAGCTTTACCCGCCGCAGATCGGGTGCAGATCGAATAAACCCCGCCAAATCATTAGCAGCCTTACGGTGATCATTCAGACCGGGGATGATGGGCCAGTTGTAACGCACCGGGTTCCCCGTCTGACGAGCAAACTCATCCAGTTCCTCAATGCCACTATCAAGCGGGCGGGCTAGCGGCAACAGACTCTTACGCACAACGGGATCAAGTGAATAGAGACTGACTTGGAGGTATAGATCCGTCTCCAGCGTGAGCGCAAACTCCGTGAGATCTTCCATCTTGCCGTTGGGCATACCTGTTGTCGAGATCGTGACGTCGACGATATTCCATGGCTTGGCGCAGATAGTTCGTACAGCTTTAGTGACGGGCACAAAATTAGCCAGCGACTCCCCATCACCAAAGAAACCCAGATGAGTCTCACCATCGATGGCAATAGCTCGCATGAGTTCATCAGCCTGATCTACGATCTCCTCAGCGGTGAGTTTACGCTGGAACGGAATCGATGAGTGCGTCGCTGAACACATCACGCACCCCATGGCACAGCCAGCCATGCTGGACAGACTCAGATCCACCCGCCGCTGGCTCACATTAACGAATGCAGAACACTCATAAACCGCACGATCAGGGGCCGTAATGGTGATCTTGATCGTGTCGATTCCATCCGCGCACGAGCGCTCAATGACGGTTCCAGGTTCACGCTGTGACGGCTTCACAGAACCAGTCTCCCACAATGATTTTCCAGCATGTCCCAGATACAACAGCGTCCCCCGGCAAGCCGAGGGACGCTGTTGTTCTTTCGTCACTTACATTGTTTAGCTTTCCTGACGACGACCCTTACGGATCGCGACAGCACCAGCCACGAGCAAGAGCAGGCCAGCAAGTGCAGCGCCGGTTGCCGAGGTGGAAACACCCGTCGTGGCGATCTTGGCTGCATTTCTTGCTGCAGCAGCCGCATTAGCTGCTGCCGGAGCACGACCCGTTGTCGGTGCCGTTCCGTTCTCGATCGGGGTGCCCGGGTCCACCGAAGGCGGAGCAGGACGCTCTGGTTGATCAACGGCAGCCGAGGCCACCTCATACGAGGCATCAGAAGAACCGGGGAAGCTCAGTACACCGTTCTCGACTCTGATCTCGTTATCAGCAGCCGGAGTTACCACGTCGCTGACTGGAGCCAACGACATGATCCCGTTCGACATGCCTTCCTTCGCGGCAGCAACCGGCTTGTACGGCTCGGAAAGCAGCTTGCTGAAGCCGGGCAAGTAGATCCGACCAATGACAACGATGCCAGAACCCTTGACTGTAACGATCGTGGTGCCATCAGCCTTCTTGACGCAGGTGATGGTGATCGTATCGCCCTTGGCGAAGCGAGCATTCATCCAGCCACAAACGCCGTCGAGGCGAGTCTCGGGACGCTGCAAGGTGACCATGACCTCACGGGTGGTGGTATTGCCGCTCGCGTCCTTGACTGTCAGTGTGAGCTTAACAGCCTTATCAAGACGCAGCTTGGTGACATCTGCCGATACCTTCAGACCTTTATCCAGATCATCAGTCACTGGGTAGAGATCCTGAATCTGCTTGAGCAGATCACCCTTGTCTGGATCAATCGTTGCATTGTCAGGACCACCGATAACTGGGGCGCTGTCGTTGGTACCAACGAACGGCTGGCTCAACGTCGTCGAACGACCCGAAAGGTCGGTTGCCACAACTTCGAGTGTGTGGCTACCCAGCGGGGCTGGGTTGATGACGTAGGTCAGCTCAGCCTCAGCAGCAGGATCAACCTGCGGCGTTGCCAAGACCGACGGCTCCATGCGGCCATTGGCGACCGTGTGTCCGTCCGTAGCCAGAGCGTTGGCGACCGTGTGACCATCAGTCGACATGCCATTGCAGACGGTGTGACCGTCGGTAGCAGCACCATTGGCAACCGTGTGACCATCAGTAGCAGCACCATTGGCAACCGTGTGACCATCAGTAGCAGCACCATTGGCAACCGTGTGAC
>JBOFIQ010000116.1:0-2861 GCA_051650245.1 Propionibacteriaceae bacterium
GGTGCTTGTAGACGGCACCATCTTTCTGGAAATAGAGCTGGTGACCACGGGACGTACCGGGCATATAGCGGGCCAGCACGGGCTGTAGACCACGCTCGATCCACCAGCAGAACGAGTTGCCATCCCCCTTGCCCACGCAATACTGCTCAAGGGTCAGGTTAGGCAACGAGTCGAGCGGGAACTGCTCGATAAACTGGAGATAGAGTTCGCTCTGTTCGCTATCGAAGTGGGCCCTGTCGCCCATCGTGCTGAGCTGAGCCAACAAGCGCGGGAAGTGTTCATTGGTAAAGGCAGTGGCGTTTACAACAGCGGCCGTCATACAGCGAGGTCCTTCAGTTGTTCGGCATCCGGCAAGCGCAGTTGACCGGAGATCAGACGGGGTAGCAGGGTGTCGCGCAAATTGGCAAGGGTTTGGGCTTGCTGGTGATTCGCTACCACCTTGGCAAAAAGTGGGGCCGCAACCGCATGGAAAGCGTTGAGAACATCATAACTCGGTACGACGCACGGCAAATTGCTTACGACTTCCGGACGGACAGCCGGATAAGCACCGCCATCAGCAACATGAGCAAGATATTCAATGCTGCTATTCGCAGTGGCTGCAAGATAGACAAACTCGGTAGCTGCCTTCTGTTTGGGCCGCAGTACCGCAAAACCAGTGCTTCCAGTCAAATTAGGCCGAGGATTGCTGATGAGCGCATAAGAGCGGTTACCCGGCCGGACAGTGCCCACGATCGTGTCACCATCACGCAATACTCGTCTCGCCCGACTAGGTGCATCCTCAAACAGAAACTCAGTGATCTCGGCAATCACGTTCTCTTTGGCATTGGCCAAATCAACATAAGCCACAGAGTCAGGTCGATTCTTAACGGTCCAAGATTCAGGATTGAGTAAAGCAAGATCGTTAAGTGAACCCGTGCTCCACCCCATCGGCACCTGACCAAGCTCGGACTCTTCTAAGCTATCGGGGAACAGGGCCGCGACCTCAGGGGCCAGACCTGCTGGTTGCTCACCACGAGCGCGAGCATGAACTGGCTCAAAGTCAACAAACCACGACTTGAACAGCGCCTGCGCGATGGCCTCCAGCGTGGCATTGGTCTCGCGTAGCAGGTCGATTCGCTCATCCAAACAACCAAGGATATTTGCGATCGACTGCTGCACCGTAAGCTCTGGCAGTAAGATTGGGACTGCAGATAGAATCGACGTATTCAAATTTGGCATAGTTGCGCCAACGGCATGACGAACCAGCCAATCCTTCGTTTCAGGCAACCGTAAGCAGTATGAGATAAATTTTGCGCTTGCTTGCGTTTGGCTACCAAGACGAACCTTGAGACAACCTGTGCCACAGAGCCAACCCGCTTGATGTGCTTCAATTAAGGCATTACGAGTAACGTCCCCGCGACGACTAAATACGACATCACCCACCTGCAATTTGTGCTGTTGCAAGCGGTCTGCATCAAATTGCGTTATTCTGGCGATTCCATCCTCAGAGATACCGCCATCGGAGCCAATATTGGCAGGCATGACAACGGGGATACCTTGTTCTACATAGTCAGAAGCATGTAACTGACTACCAAATGGCCCTGTTTGGATTGAACCTCCCTGTCTATCACAAACACTGCCGAGTGTCGTAGGCTCCCAATCAGAACTCATACCCAAGCCCCCCCAGCTTCTGCTTGATCAACCGATCCAGCTCTGCCCCCTTGACCATCTGGTCGCCAATTTGCTTGGTCAAGCGAGCCATCTTGTCGGCAAAGGCCTCATCGTCCTCCTCCACCTCTTCGGCGCCCACATAGCGGCCAGGGGTCAACACATGGCCGTGTTCGGCGATCTCAGCCAGGGTTACGCTGCGGCAGAATCCCGCTACATCCTCGTAAGACTGCTCGCACTCCCCGTCCCCTTTCCACGCGTGGAAGGTATCGGCGATGCGGGCAATCGCGCTCTCATCGAGTTCGCACTGCACCCGGCTAACCATGGTGCCCAGCTTGCGGGCATCGATAAACAGCACCTCACCTTGGCGGCGGGTCTTGTTCTTGGCGACGAACCAGAGGCATGCCGGGATCTGAGTGTTGAAGAAGAGCTGACCCGGCAGCGCCACCATGCACTCCACCACGTCCGCCTCCACCATGGCACGGCGAATGTCGCCCTCGCTATTCTGGCTAGAGCTCATCGAACCGTTGGCCAACACGATACCGGCGCGGCCAGTTGGCTTGAGGTGGTAGAGCATATGCTGCAGCCACGCATAGTTGGCGTTGCCCGCAGGCGGCGTACCGTAGACCCAGCGCGGATCTCCCTCGAGGCTACCGTGCCACCAGTCGCTGATATTGAACGGTGGGTTGGCCAGCACGAAGTCGGCACGCAAGTCAGGATGCTGGTTTCGGGTGAAGGTATCACCGTTTTCGCGCCCGAGGTTGTAGTCCATCCCCTGGATGGCGAGGTTCATGGCAGCCAGCCGCCAAGTGGTCGGATTCGACTCCTGACCGTAGATGGAGACATCACCTAGCTTGCCGCCATGGGCTTCGATAAACTTCTCCGACTGCACGAACATGCCGCCTGAACCGCAGCAGGGGTCGTAGACCTGACCATGATGGGGAGCAAGCACCGCCACCAGCGTCTTGACGATGCTGGCAGGGGTATAGAACTGGCCCCCCTTCTTGCCCTCGGCACTGGCAAACTCGCCAAGGAAGTACTCGTAGACCTGCCCCAGGATGTCGCGTGCTTCACTGACATCACTGCCAAAGCCAATCTTGGAAACCAGATCCACCAGCTCGCCGAGCTTGCCATCGGGCAACTGGGCACGGGCGTAGCGCTTGTCGAGGATGCCCTTGAGCCGTGGGTTCTCCTGCTCGATCAGGGTCAGCGCA
>JBOFIQ010000117.1:0-1660 GCA_051650245.1 Propionibacteriaceae bacterium
TAGCACGGAGCTGGATTCTTCGACAGCATCGGCAAGGGCGCTGGTGTCATAGTGCGCTGTTGTCGCTGACGTTTCGTCAACACGTGGGGTAGAAGCGCTCGTAGTCTCGCCGTATTGGCTGCTGGGCTGAGCTGCCGCGGGGCTTGCCGTAGCTGGTGCAGCCTCGCCGTACTGGGAAGTGGTATTGACTGCTGTCGGCGCATAGTTCGGCGTGGGGACTGCTGTGGGGTACTGCGTCTGCGCAGGCTGCTGGGTTGGCATGCCATAGGGCACTGGCTGTCCGTAGGGTGGGGTAGGCGGCTGCTGCCCATAGGGCTGCTGTGGAGCTTGTCCGTAGGGCTGCTGTCCATAAGGTGCCTGCTGGCCGTATCCGGCATTGATCTGGGGCTGAACGGTTGTGCTCTTGCTCTTTGTGAGCATGGGCAGGGCTGCCAAGACGGCTGCGGCAATCAAGCTAAGGTAAAATACGATTTCGGCAAGGGTGAGCATCGTGATGGCGCTCTTGGTTGCTGATACATCGCCTGCATTGAAGTTCTTCTTGTACATCGCGAAGTACAAGATGATCCACAGCAAGCCCGCGACTGCTGCCACGATGGCGGGGTACATCGCTGTTTTGAGTGAGCCGCCAGTTTTCTTAGGGGTAGTGAGGGCGGGTGCTCCAGGGAAACCGGGGGTAGCGGTGCCATAGTTTGGCGCCATCGGCTGCTGGGGCGCACCAAAAGGATTGCTCGTACCTGAATGCTGGGGTGCTGGCTGGCCGGTAGGAGCAGCGCTGCCATAGGGCTGCTGTGGCGCGGCTGAGCCGTACTGGGATGTGGGTTGACCAAACGGCGTATTGTCCGTCGGCTGGTTCGGGTTATAGCTCACAAGTGACTCCTCGTCAGACGATGTGCTCAGTCTATGCAGTAGGGGGCTCTCTGTGTCCCAATCTTGCTGACAGCGTGTTGTCCTACCGTGATGACAACGTTGGCAATATTCATACCAAGACACTCCGCCGAAATCCTGCGGGTGCGGTCTTTTGCGACTAACATCCCTATATGTAGTGGTTGCCACGATGTCTAATCACCACGGCTAGTGGTTCCATGGGGGCTTTATTAGTACATCATGGCTTGTGGCGCCATGGAATCAAGAAGCGTGGAAGGGGAAATATGTACTGTCCGTACTGTCGTCATAGCGACTCGCGTGTCCTCGATTCCCGCGTTTCTGATGATGGGACGATGGTGCGGCGTCGCCGTCAATGCCCTTCATGTGAGCGTCGTTTTACGACCTCAGAGCAAATGCAACTCGTGGTTGTCAAGCGTTCTGGCGTAGTCGAACCGTTTAACCGAGACAAGGTCATTGGGGGAGTGCGTAAGGCGTGTAAGGGTCGCCCTGTGTCTGAGGCTGACCTTGCTCGACTTGGGCAAGCGGTTGAGGAGACGGTGCGTGCTAGTGGTGTTGCCGAGATCCCGGCCCATGATGTCGGGCGCGCGATATTGAAGCCATTGCGTGAGTTGGATTCGGTGGCATATCTACGTTTTGCCAGTGTGTATCAAGATTTTCAGTCTGTTGAAGACTTCACTGCGGAGATCGGTCGCTTGCAGACTGATCCACCGCATCGGCCGGGCTTGCCCCGGGTCTCTGCCGCCAAGGTAGAAGATCAACCGGCTCTGGTGCCGGT
>JBOFIQ010000118.1:0-2391 GCA_051650245.1 Propionibacteriaceae bacterium
TTATTACGGTTCCGGCATACTTCTCTGACGCCGAGCGTCAGGCCACGAAGGAAGCTGGCGAAATTGCTGGCCTCGTCGTTGACCGTATCGTCAACGAGCCGACGGCTGCCGCTCTGGCTTACGGTCTGGATAAGACCGACCAGGAGCAGACCATCTTGGTCTTCGACTTGGGTGGTGGCACCTTCGACGTCTCGCTGCTGGACATCTCTGAGGGTGTCTTTGAGGTCAAGGCCACCAACGGCGACAACCGCCTCGGTGGCGACGACTGGGATCAGGTCATTGTTGACTGGCTGGTCAAGGAGTTCCAGAACAAGTTTGGTGTTGATCTGTCCAAGGACAAGATGGCCAAGCAGCGTCTCCAGGAAGCTGCCGAGCGCGCCAAGATTGAGCTGTCGAGCGCTCAGGAAACCACGATCAACCTGCCCTACATCACTGCTGGCGCAGAGGGTCCGCTTCTCCTCAAGGTGAAGCTCACCCGCGCTGAGTTCCAGCGGATGTCGCAGCACCTGCTAGATCGTTGCCGCACCCCGTTCAACAAGGTCATCACCGATGCCCAGACCTCCATCGACAAGATCGATCAGGTCATTCTCGTGGGCGGCTCGACCCGTATGCCGGCAGTGTCAGAACTCGTCCGCGAGCTCACTGGTGGCAAGGAACCCAACAAGGGCGTTAACCCGGATGAGGTTGTTGCTCTCGGTGCTTCGCTCCAAGCCGGTGTACTCAAGGGTGAGGTCAAGGACGTGCTGTTGCTTGACGTGACCCCGCTCAGCCTCGGTATCGAGGTCCGTGGCGGCATCATGGAGAAGATCATCGAGCGCAACACGACGATCCCGACCAAGCGTTCAGAGGTCTTCACGACTGCTGAAGATAATCAGCCGTCGGTCATGATCCAGATCTACCAGGGCGAGCGCGAGTTTGCCCGCGACAATAAGTCGCTGGGTAATTTCGATCTCACCGGTTTGATGCCCGCCCCGCGCGGCGTACCGCAGATCGAGGTCACCTTCGATATCGACGCAAACGGCATCGTTCACGTATCGGCCAAGGACTTGGCTACCGGCAAGGAGCAGTCCATGACGGTGACCGGTGGTTCGGCGCTGGGCAAGGACGACATCTCCAAGATGGTTGCCGAAGCCGAGCAGCACGCTGACGAAGATAAGAAGCGTCGTGAAGCCATCGAACTGCGCAACGAGGCAGATGCACTGGCATTCCGCACGGAGAAGCTGCTCGAAGAGCACAAGGACGCTATCCCTGAGGACGTCAAGGCCCCGGTCACGGAGTCGCTAGCCAAGCTCAAGGAAGCACTCCAGGGCGAAGGCAACGACGACGAGCTCAAGGCCGCGATGGAAGATCTCAACACCAAGGCCGCAGCAATGGGCCAGGCGATCTATGCAGCAGCTCAGGCTGCTCAGGCCCAGGGCGCCGAAGCCGGTGCTGGTGATTTCACGCAGCCGAACTTCGGCGATAGCCCAGCAGCCGACGATGGCATTGTCGACGCTGAGATCATCGACGAAGATAAGAAGTAAGTACATCAGTGACTACTTCGGGCGGGGCGGGATTCCACCGCTCCGCCCGGAGTTTTCTCACGAAGAAAGACTGAAGCTGTGAGTGATTTTGTTCCAGAGAATGACGCTGAGACCATCGAGGCATTGGAGGCTCAGTTCGATGCCTCATCTGCTGATGAGCCAGTCGTTGCTGAAGAACCCGTAATCGTCGAGGAGGTCATCCCCGACTTAGCACAGCAGCTTGCTGAGCGCACTGAAGACCTCCAGCGGCTCCAGGCGGAATACGTCAATTACAAGCGTCGAGTTGATCGTGATCGTGATCGTGCTCGTCAGCTCGGGATGGAATCAGTCGTTGCCGATTTATTGCCGGTACTGGATGCGATCACAGCGGCAAAGCAGCATGAGGAACTTAGCGGTGGCTTTAAGCTCGTTGCTGATGAGTTAGCCAAGGTTGCCACGAAACATCAGTTGGTGGCTTACGGTGAAGCCGGTGAGGTCTTTGATCCTCAGCTTCATGAGGCCATGATGAGTGTGCCTGGACATGAGGGCCAGACCGAACCTGAGGTCGGGACTGTATTGCAGCCTGGCTATACCCTGGGCGAACGGATCGTGCGTCATGCGCGGGTCACCGTCGCCGAGCCCGAGAACTAACGTGCGGTAAGGATCCCCTTGAGTAGCAAAGACTGGATGGACAAGGACTTCTACGCGGTTCTTGGTGTGTCGAAGAACGCCTCTGAAACAGAGATCAAGAAGGCCTTTCATAAGCTTGCACGGGCTAACCATCCTGATGCGCACCCTGGTGACGCTGCTGCAGAGCGACGTTTCAAGGAGGTCACAGAGGCCCATTCTGTCTTGTCTGACTCGAAGCAGCGCCAAGAGTATGACCAGG
>JBOFIQ010000119.1:0-2746 GCA_051650245.1 Propionibacteriaceae bacterium
AGGCGGTGATCCGCAACACTGCAGTTCAGGGTGTGTTGTCGATTCTCTACGCCAGCATTGTCTTGATCGTGCTGATTATCGCGATTCGGATCTGCATCAAGGCAATTCGCCATGGTGGGGTCCCGACAGCAGAAACTGAGCCAGTGCCGTCGAAGATCTTTGCTCCGGCGAGCTTTGTGCCCACCGCAACTGAGAAGAAGGTGTTGGGCGAATGGAAGGCAGCAGGTCTTGATCCGACTGCTGGTCTAGAACCACAAACCGCGCTAGCGGGGCAGGGCACAGGTTCATGACGTTAGCCAGCGTGCGCACGCAAGCACGACGAGTGCTCAAGGGAATCCGTGGGGTTTTTGACCTCGATTCCTATGAGCGCTACGTCAAACATCGCAATCTGCACCATCCCGGTGAGCCGATGCTGACCGAGGGCGAGTTCTGGAAGAACACCTGGGCAGAACAAGATCGCAATCCGCAAGCGCGCTGCTGCTAATCGATAATTCCACAGCGGTGGCTTGTTCCTTCGGGGGCGGGCCGCCGCTGTGGCATGTGTGCCCTGCTCTAGGCTTGGAGTCATGACAGATCGCCTTGATCCCAGCTTTGCTGCGCTCCCGCTGTCGGCTCTAGCCGATGCAGCGCTGAGTCGAGCACAGCAGTTGGGCTGTTCTGATGCTGATTTCCGAGTCGGGCGTAAGCGTAGCGGGCACCGCATGCTGCGCGACGCGGCCGTCGAGTCGGTGCGCGATACCGACACCATTGGACTGTCAGTTCGGGTAATCCATGAAGGATCGTGGGGATTCGCTTCTGGGGCGGCACTCTCGGTTGCACAAGCAACAGCATTAGCCGAGCAGGCTGTCGCTTTGGCTAAGATCGCAAAGCCGCTCCAGCTTCACCCTGTTGAGCTAGCGCCAGAACCGGTTTATGCCGATCAGATCTGGGTCAGCGAGTACGACATTAACCCCTTCGACGTCGATGAGGCCGAGCGGATTGCTTGGTTTGCAGATCGATCAGCACAGTTACTAGCGGCTCCCGGAGTGGATCATACGCGTGCTGGTATCGGCTACACCCAAGAAAATAAGTTCTACGCTGACCTGGCAGGAACCTCAACAACGCAGCAGTTTGTCCGGCTATCCCCGTCTTTTAGCGTCACGAGCGTCAGCGACGGAAGTTTCCACAGCTTGCGTACTATCGCGCCAGCAGTTGGCCGTGGCTGGGAATATCTCAGCGATGGTAGTTGGGATTTCGACACCGAACTAGCCGTGCTTCCAGAGCAATTACGCGAGAAGGTCCAGGCTCCCACCCTCGAACCTGGACGTTATGACCTCGTCATTGATCCATCCAACCTCTGGCTGACGTTACATGAATCTGTGGCACATGGAACTGAACTTGATCGGGCCTTGGGCTATGAGGCCGCCTACGCCGGAAGTTCATTTGCGACCTTCGATCAGCTCGGCTCGTTGCGCTATGGTTCAGAGCTGATGCACGTCACGGGTGATCGAGTCACTCCTCATGGTTTGGCTAGCTGCGGTTTCGATGACGAAGGCGTGGCTGCACAGAGCTTTGATCTGGTCAAAGATGGTGTGCTCGTGGGCTTCCAACTCAACCGGCAAATGGCTCAAGAGAAGGGCCTAGGCCGCTCAAATGGGTGTGCCTACGCGGATCAGGCTGGTCATATTCCGCTTCAGCGCATGCCCAATGTCTCCCTCCAACCCGATCCCCATGGTCCTGATGTTGCGGGTCTGATTGCTGGCGTTGAGGATGGTATCTACGTCGTGGGCGATAACTCATGGTCGATTGATATGCAGCGCTACAACTTCCAATTCACCGCGCAGCGATTCGTGCGAATCAAGAATGGTGAGTTGGCTGGGCAGGTCAAGGACATTGCCTACCAAGCGACGACGACAGATTTCTGGGGCTCGATGGACGGCGTAGGCAATCCATCAACCTATGTGCTGGAGGGATGTTTCAACTGTGGCAAGGGGCAGCCTGGACAAGAAGCACCGGTATCACATGGAGCGCCAACTGCGCGTTTCCGCAAGGTCAATGTCATATCGACGGTGGAGGGCTAAACCATGACTGCAGTTGCTCAGTGGATTGAACAAACCCTTGCGCTGGCATCAGCTCCCGCATGTTCAGTGATCGTGCATGAGACGCATCAGCTCAACCTGCGCTGGGCCTTGAACGCCTTGACGACGAACGGCATCATGATGGAGCGCACGGCGACTGTCATCGTCTATGACGCTGATCGTGCAGCCAGTGCCTCAGGCTCGCTTACGGAGGCGGATGATCTCGTCGGACTACTCCACGAAGCCCAGCGGGCACTACCGCAAGCCCCACATGCTAGTGATGCGGCACCGCTACAGGCCGGTGGTGTGGCGGCAGATTTTGCCGATCCGGCGGAATCAGTTGAACTGGCGGCCTTTGCTCGCGTGACGCAAGATCTTGGTCAAGCATGTGCCGATGCTCGTCGCCATGATCGAGTTCTTTTTGGTTTTGCGGAGTTACATCGGCAGACCCAATGGCTGGCAACCTCGGCAGGGACGCGGCAGCGCTACGTTCAGCCCATGGGGCGCTGCGAGTTCACCGCGAAGTCACTTGATTTCGTGAACTCTGCCTGGGTCGGACAAGAAACCCGCGACTTCACCGACGTCGATATTACGGCTCACTACGCTGAGCTAGTACGACGTCTGGGCTGGGGCGAGAACCGGATCACGCTTGAACCCGGTCAGTACGAGACGATCTTGTCACCGGGGGC
>JBOFIQ010000120.1:0-1708 GCA_051650245.1 Propionibacteriaceae bacterium
GAATTGCGATAGGCATGGAAGCCTTGCCAGCGGCGACGAGTTCATTACCGGTCTTGACTAGATCATCCCAGGAGCTAGGTGCATTCGGTGCAAGCTGAGTGTTGCGCACGAGCGCAAGGTTCTCGATCTGAATCGGGACACCGTAGGTCTTGCCCTCATAGGTGAAAGCGGAAACCGCGACGGGAAGGAAGTCCGCTTTCTTTGAGCCAAGCTCAACAGGCTGAATGGTGCCGTTCTTGGCCAGCGAACCAGTCCAGTCATTAGCACCGATGAAGACGTCAGGGCCCTTGCCGGTAGGGATCTGAGCGACGGCATCTTTCTTCATATCGTCAAATTGCTTGACGACGACATTGAGCGTGACGCCAGTATCTTTCTGGAACTGATCGGCAATGGCCTTGATCGATGCTTCGCGGTTCTGATCAACCCAGACAGTGAGCGTGCCAGAGCCTTTAGCATTCGAGTCCGTTGATTTCGACGACTCACTCGAGCTGCAGCCGGTCATGGCAATGCTGGCTGAGAGTACAAGTGCGCCGATCGACAGGAGCTTCTTCCTCATCTGAAGTGCCTTTCGGGAATGAACGGTCGCCACCTGACGACTGTTTTTAACAGAGCGTAGTCCGGAAAAACGTGTAGACGGCCAAAATGTGTGAAAGTTAGCAATTGCTTAGCAACTTCCTAGGACAGGGGTCGGGCTAGGCAAGACGGTAAGCCTGCACTATGTAGAGAGATTTGGGTATTTACGCAATACTGGCGTTGTGAAAACAGTTGAGCATGGGCAGGGCGAGGACACGACGCGACGTCGTGTCTGTTCTTCCATCCTCCGCTACGGCCCTTCGACGGCAAGCCAGCTCGCACAGCGTCTCGACTTGACCCCGGCCGGCATTCGCCGCCATCTCTTCCAACTCGTCGATGCTGGTGATGTTGTGGAGCGCGTTCAGCAACCTGCTGGGGTGCGTGGGCGGCCGTCGAAAGTCTTTACCCTGACCGATAGCGGTCGGTCGCGGTTTCATCATGCGTACGATGACTTAGCGCTACAGGCTCTTGATTTTCTGTGTGCTACTGGCGGCAAGAGCGCAGTACGTGCTTTTGCCCAGGCGCGCGCTCACGCTGTTGAACAGCGGTATGAAGAGATCGTGGCGAAGCGACCAGAGATGGATCAGACCGAAGCGCTCGCTGAAGTGCTCACCGAAGATGGTTTTGTTGCTGCCGCCGCACCAGTGGTCACGGGCGAGCAGCTCTGTCAGCGACACTGCCCAGTTGCCGCTGTTGCGGAGAAGTACCCAGAACTCTGTGAAGCCGAGACGGAAGTCTTTGCCAAGATCTTGGGTAGCCGCGTGCAGCGAATTGCCACGATCGCCCATGGCGACACTGTATGTACCACCTACATCCCCGAAATTTCCGTGACGTCGAACCAGGCGTCCCGCGTCCCGACGCTGCTCCCACTCTCGGCTACCGAGCGTGGGCTGCTGCCGACACCTAACCAGGAGAATGATGAGCACTGAATCCCGAGCCCCCGGTCTCGGCGCGACGCAGGAAGAACACCTGGCCGCGCTGGGCACCTATGAGTATGGCTGGCATGATGAAGACGTCGCCGGCGCCAGCGCCACGCGTGGTCTTTCAGAAGCGGTTGTGCGCGATATCTCTCGGATGAAGAACGAGCCTGAGTGGATGCTAGAGATGCGTCTCAAGGGTTTGTCGATGTTTGGTA
>JBOFIQ010000121.1:0-4673 GCA_051650245.1 Propionibacteriaceae bacterium
GGCTAGTTCGTGGTCAGACAAAGTGGTGCCACAGCGCGGGCAGTAGGGCGCGACCCGGTGAGACTCCACCAGCAGTCCCTTATCGAAGATCGTTTTGAGCGCCCACCACAGCGACTCGACGTAGCTCGCGTCCATGGTCCGGTAGGCCTGATCCATATTGACCCAGTAGCCCATGCGGTTGGTCATGGCCTCGAACTGATCAACGTTGCCCTTCACCGACTCGCGGCACTTGCTGTTGAAGGCTTCGACGCCAAATGCCTCAATATCGCCCTTGCCGGAGAAACCTAGTTCCTTCTCGACGGCAAGTTCAACGGGTAGACCGTGGCAATCCCAGCCTGCTTTACGTTCAACCTGGTAGCCCTGCATGGTCTTGAAGCGCGGGAATACGTCTTTGAATACGCGGGCCTCGACGTGGTGCACTCCAGGGGTGCCGTTCGCGGTCGGCGGGCCTTCGTAGAACACAAAGCGCTGGCCGCCTGCGGTCTTGTTGAGCGTGGCGGCAAAGGTATCTTGCTCGGCCCACAGATCGAGCACGGCGTGCTCTAGATCGGGGAGATTTACTTGCGCGGGAACGGCGTTGTAGCCGGTCTTGGGGTCGGTCATCATTGCTCCTTCGTCATCGACGAAGGGACGAGCCGAGGCCCGCGGTACCACCCTTCTTGCGCGAATCTGCGCCACTCATCTGCTGCCGCGGCCGGTTCTACTAAGCAGGGCTGTTCTTCCGGCAGCTCCGGGGTGATGGCCCCATCAGCGCCTTGCGACAGTTCTAGTCTACGAGATCGACACACCTAGTTCTAGCCACTTAGTCAATTCGTCTCGTCAGAGTAATTCGACGTGGCACCGCCAAATAGCCCGTCACCATAGCCACAAGAGTGACGACGAGAACAATACTCACCTGCGGCAGCCATGGGGTTGCTACGCCGTAGCTATGCAGCTGCTCTCGACGTTCTCGTGACAGCGCCGCAAAGCTACCGGCCGCCACGCCCAACACCGTAGATACCAACGCCATCAGTCCTAGTGCCAGCGCACTGACCCAGGCATTACATCGAGCGCTGGCCCCCACTGCTGCGAGTGTTGCAACGTCAGTTTTGCCTTCGATACTTACCAGCACCCCCGCAGTACAGATGATCAAGAGCGCGATAAATGTCGCGATAGCTGCATCAATCCAACCCCGATATTGCTCCCAGATTGAGGGCTGCCACTGAATCTCAACCTGCGCCTCCTGAACCGTGGCGCTAAGCGTTGTCCTGATCTCGCTGGCCTCGTCTTGTTCAATACGACGGTCATACTCCAGACGTAGCTGGATCTTGTTGGCCGCTATTTTATTGGCTGCCGCTAGTTCAGAGGAAATAAAGATTCCTGGGTTATCTCCAGCAACTGTTGCGGCGATATAACCTGGCGCGTGCAGCAACGTGGTAGATCCTGTTGGACCGTATTCTTCTACGGTAAACATCCCTGTTGCATCGAGTGCAGCCGCGTTGAAAACGATGGCCTTTCCCGTTGCTAGAGCTTCTCGCTCTTGCATCGTTGCTGCTCTCCCCAGTAAGAACTCCAGGTGCTCAGACTCGCCAATAGTGAGTTCATAGCTATTTACCATCCAACGGTGCTCCACCGAGGGCTCAAGGGATCGCAGAGTAATCCCCGACTTGATACGTGCCACCGAACTGTTTCGGGGCTCACCCGACATCGACACAATTGCATCCCGGGCACAGTCGGTCTCTGCCTGCGTCGTCGTTGTGATGAGGATGTGTCCTTGCCGAACGTTCTTCGCAAAGATCCAGGCTTTGCTGGCATCCGACCCCACTGCAAACACCAAAATCATCGCTACTACTGCGGTAACGAGAGCTGTCGTCAGCATCACTGGCACGCTTCGACGAGGATGACGAGCTACGTTACGCAGGGCGAAACGCACGGCAGCAGGGCAATGGCGCCGTCTGGAGAACCAATCAAAACCCCATGGCAGCACCATCGTGATAAGCCCCACGAAAATCAATGACTGGGCCATTCGGATCAGGTCTTTCACTGGCGAGTAAAGCTCTGGCATTAGCAGCCACTTGCTTCCATACCCCGCCAGTATGAGTAGCGCCGATATTGCCACGATGATGGTCAATGACCGTGTCCACCGTGGCCTAGGTGGCACGATAACCGAGGTACGCAATGCAGCAAGTGGGCTAGTTGCCAAGACCCGGCGCCCAGCTCCCCGCGCTGCGAGAATCGTCGCTGCCCACGTGCCCAGCGCTGCCACCATGGCGAATGGAATCGCCGGATGGAAACCGAAACAGTGGTAGTCATCCCCGCTGAGCAATCGCCCAATGCACCATCCACAGACCGGTCCAAATACCGCACCTAGTACTGCACCAATTCCACCAAGCACTACCGCCTGACGACGTGCAATAGTACGCAAGGTCGTACCTGCTGCGCCCGTTGCTGCCAAGAGGGCTAGCTGCCGCTGCTGCCGCTCAGCTCCCACGACAAAGGCTGTCCTTGCTACCGTCAGCGAGACGACCATGCCCAGCACGCCAATTCCCATAAGCCAGACCAAAGCAATGGGTTCATACCTACCGTAAAAACCAGGCAGCTGTGGATAGCTGTTGGCACGTGGCTCCACCGGTGCGGCTGGCAGATGACGAAGTACTTCTGCTGAAAGCCCGGCCCAACCTCGGTCATTAAAACTCATCAGATCGGTCCACGTCACCGTGCGCTCACCGCTGAGATATAAGCGTTGTTCCGCAGGCTGATTCACCACCGCACTCACTACTGGTGCGGTGGTGGGGATAATAATTTCTGCCTTTGTACGGTACGGAACTTCGACGATTCCTGACACCGTAAGTTGGCGATTTGCCACCGTCACCGCGCTACCGGGCGTAACCCCGAGCCTGGAGGCAACATCCTGGGTTAGTAGAACTTGGTCAGGCTGAGGCCACTGCCCTTTACGTAGCGTAAAGCGGCCAGCAAAAACTGGAAGACCCGCATCTGCGATGACCGCTACCGCATGTATCTGCTTACCACCACGCGCCGTCGTCCAGTCAACAGTGACGAGGCCGGACTGTTCGGAAACCACCTGCCAAGCACTCAGATCTGGGCGTTCTCCTCCAGCAACAAGGGCTCTCCCAGGCCCATCGACGCAGATATGAGGGCTCAGTACATACTGCGTACATGCCTGTCCCGCAGGAAGCTGATTGCTCCCGCTGCTCAGCATCGTTATTCGCTGCATGGGATAGATCACGGCTTGTGCTGAGCCAAGCTCTGGGCCGAACCGCTCAGCGTCGCTTGGCATGCCGGAATCGGTAAAGGCCATGAATGCCGATAGACAAAATACCGGGAGGAAGACCAAAAATATGATGAGTGTGCTTTGCCCACGCGGGCGACGGCTCGTCCGCCACGCTATACGAGTAGCTAACGACACGCTCTTCCTCCAGCCGCCCGACAGTCTCTTTGCACGACGCTTAGCTGTGGCCATGTCACTGCTCCACGAGTCGATCAAGGCGTTGTTCGGTCTTCGTTGAGTCGACGATGCGGCCATCTTTGAGGAAAATAACTCGATCAGCCCAGCTCGCATGGCGTGCCTCATGCGTCACGATAACGACGGCTAATCCCTCATCGGCAAGGCTGCGCAGTAGCGCCATGATCTCATCACCAGTTGCAGAATCCAGCGCCCCGGTAGGTTCGTCGGCCAGCACTAATCGACGTTCCCCCACCACCGCACGAGCAATCGCAACCCTCTGCCGCTGCCCACCAGAGATCTGATCAAGTTGGCGATCTGCTAATTCTTCAATCCCCACTCGCGCTAAGGCTTCGCGTGCTGCACGCTGGGCCTCACGGGCTGGCACTCGATCCAATTCCAATGGCAACGCGACATTCTCCCCCACGCTCAATGTGGGAACGAGGTTGTAATCCTGAAAGACATACCCCACATTGCGTCGACGAAGCCGGGCAAGTCCCTCTTTGCCGAGGCTCGATAGCAATATCGCCTCAACCTTGACCTCGCCTGAGCAGCCGTCATCTAGGCCACCTGCGATAGAGAGCAGCGTCGATTTACCCGAGCCCGAGGCTCCCATGATGGCGATGAGTTCACCACTATTAACATCCATATTCACATTGCGTACGGCAGCAATAGCGTTACTTCCTACACCAAAAGTGCGGCTAACCGACGCAAGCGACAAGATCGCGCTCATCGCACAACCTCCCGTGTCGGAAGCTGCGCTGGAATAGGTTTCTGAGCGGCTGGCTGTCGCGCCAATGTGCGCTCACAGAAATCAAGCCACCGCAGCTCGGATTCGGCGTTGAGAATACGTTGCTCGACAAGAAGTAGCCACGATATTTCCTCATCAGCCGCGCTGCGCTTGGCATGGTTCAACGTTTGGAGAGCGTGCATTGTTGCAGTTCGCTGGTGCTGGATCAACGTTTCGACGTCAACTCCTGACTGGTGTATAGCCAAGGAAAGTTTGATTGCGAGTTCATTACGAGGCGGCGCTTGGAGCTCTAGAGGCTGAGCGAACCAGGCTGCCACATCGCTTCGGCCGGTATCGGTGATGACATAGTGCTGACGACCTTGCTCATCGACCTCTTGCTTATTAATGAGGCCATCACGCTCTAACCGGTCCAAGGTGGTGTAGATCTGGCCGATGTTGAGCGGCCACATACCTCCAGTTTGTGCTTCAAACTCAGCTTTG
>JBOFIQ010000122.1:0-1168 GCA_051650245.1 Propionibacteriaceae bacterium
AAAATGAAGCACAGCAGCAGGATCCGGAACCAGATCGAAGGTGCGCCAGTCTCCGCGCAGCACACCGAGCCGCTGACCATAGAGCTCGACGACGAGGTCACCCATGGTCAATCCCATCTTGAGCAGCACCAGTATCAGGGACGCTGATGGTGGCTGTGAGTTCCATTCCGGTCACCTGCATAGCGGCAAACAGCCGGTCCATCATGATGGACGGCTTGCCAGCCTCTAGCTCCCAGATGTACTTCTGCGTGGTACCCAGCTGGGTTGCCAACTCACGCTGTGTCAGCCCAGCCACCAGACGAGCCTGCTGCAACATGCGCCCAAGCGACTCAGGCCCCGAAACCCTGCCTTGATACTGCATCCAATACCCTGCCTCCCTATGCCAACCACGGTCAAATTGACTCCGATATTGCCGTCATAATTTAGAGGTCTTCTTCCGTGATCGGATCTCATCTACCCGAGCGCAACAAGGCCGGGACTGCAGGACAGGATCCTTCCCAGATAACCACCGGGGTTGGTCCAGTCGTCGAGGTTGTCCACTCCGCGATCAATAGCCCAGTGGCGTTCATATCGAAGTTATGACGCGGATGATGGAAGATGCGATCGCCGACAACACCACCCGGATCCAAGACCAGCACACCTACCAGCAGCACTTCGCCCAACTCGAAACCCAACACCAAGATGCCGTCGACAAGCTCGCAGCAACCGAGGCTGAGATCACCCGCCGCCAACGATCACACCGACCTAACCACCTACCGGAACACGCTCACCAGACTGGAGGCGGCTGGCGAGTTCAACCCCGCCACCTACCACGTCCTCTGCCAGCGCATCGAGATCACCCCCGACGGGCAGGCGGCTGTCGTGTTCAAAGATGGGACGCAGATCGCGGTCGAAGGCTGAGGTCTCCTTGCACCGAAGGATTCGCATTTGCACGCCCGACTAATCGACCGCGCCAGGATAGATCTGGGCTGTCGCCACCCAAGTCAGCCGATCTGTTATCCCAAGCATGCTTGCATTACAAGCATGCTTAGGATAACAATTGACTCGTGGATGATCTGTTGCAGTTCCGACGCGGGGCCGTCGAGTTGGCTGTCCTTCAATTGCTTGCTGGGCGCGAGGTCTACGGGGGCGAACTTGTCGACCTGCTTGGCCAGTATGGCTCCTTGGC